>JBOFSC010000592.1:0-14939 GCA_051651345.1 Enterobacteriaceae bacterium | reverse complement strand
CAGACGGGCGACGATTTGCAGGGCTTTATCGCGCAGAGTCTGATCATCGAACAGATGAACCTCGCTACCATAGAGGGCATTGATCGTCTCATGCAAACCAATATAGCCCAAAGAGATAGAGGCGCGGCCATTTTTAAAGATCGGCGCAATACTGTCATCTGCTTGTAACCGGGTACCGCAGGCCCCTTCCATATAGAGAATCGGGGCAACCCTGGCCCGGGTATTTTCCAGGCGGGCGATGCGGGTCATCAGGGCCTTTTTCGCCAGTTCCAGCCGGGTGTCCAGCAGTTGCCAGAAGCGTTTTTCATCCCCCTGACTTTCAATCGCTATGCGCGGCAGATTCAGGCTGATCACACCCAGATTGTTGCGCCCGTCGTGGATCGGCTCCCCCTCTTCTTCATAAACCCCCAGAAAACTGCGACAGCCCATGGGGGTTTTAAACGAGCCGGTGACCGAGACCACCTGATCATAATTAAGAATATCGGGGTACATGCGCTTGCTGGCACACTCAAGGGCTAACTGTTTGATATCGTAATTATCATCCCCAGGTTTGTGGTTCAGACCATCACGGATAGCAAAGACCAGTTTGGGAAACACGGCGGTTTTATGATTCTTGCCAAGGCCGACAATACGGTTTTTGAGAATAGAGATTTGGATCAGGCGTGATTGCCAGCTGGTGCCCAGACCAAAGCCAAAAGTGACAAAAGGGGTCTGACCATTAGCGGTATGCAGCGTATTGACCTCATACTCCAGGGACTGGAACGCATCAAAACACTCCTTCTCGGTGCGCGCTTTGGCGTAGCCCTCGCTATCGGGTATCTGCCATTGCCGGGCGACTTGCAGATGTTTGTCATAACTGGCGGTGACATAGGGGGCTAGAATTTCATCGATGCGGTTAATGGTAGTGCCGCCGTAGATATGGCTGGCCACCTGAGCAATAATCTGTGCGGTGACAGCGGTGGCGGTGGAGATAGATTTAGGCGGCTCTATTTCCGCATTACCCATTTTAAAACCGTTGGTCAGCATCCCCTGCAGGTCGATTAACATGCAGTTAAACATGGGGAAGAAGGGGGCATAATCGAGATCATGGTAGTGGATCTCGCCACGTTCATGGGCCAGTACCACATCGCGCGGCAGTATATGCTGTTTGGCATAATGTTTGGCCACAATACCGGCCAGCAGATCGCGCTGGGTCGGGATCACTTTACTGTCTTTATTGGCATTTTCGTTAAGCAGGGCAATATTGCTCTGTTCCACCAGACCCTGAATCTCCTGATTTAGCTTGCCACGCAGCTCACGGGCAATATCACGGTCGTGACGATATTCAATATAGACACGGGCCAAAGCCTTATAGCGACCTGCCATCAACTGGTTTTCGACTGCGGTTTGAATCTCGCTGATATCTACCTGCTTTCGCCCTTCCATCTGGCAGGCGACCACATGAGCAACCGAGGCACAGTAATCGTCGTCGTTCAGTTCGATGGCCTTCGCGGCACGCTGTATCGCTTCCCGGATTCGATTTTCATCGAAAGGGATCTGGCAGCCGTCGCGTTTGATCACTATTGGTTTCACTTCCTGACTCCTTCTCCATGGTCCCCGCTACCGGGTGGCGGCAGACAGGGTTTGGGGGCTGTTGGTTACTGACAAAATTGTTACTGGAAAAAACAACCTATTTACTGCTAAACCGTTTACAATCAGGCCCCGACGCCTGACGATGTTAATGACTGGTATACTATATATAGGCCATTTATTTGGCATGGCACACCATATATTGTATCTTAGCTCATTTATATGATCTCGATCGACTTTTTGCCACTATGGCTAAAAAGGCACCATCGACAGCATAAAATGCCCTGGCGCGACGACCTATTTAGCGACTAAAAATGATAAATTTTGCTGCACTTTAACCCACAACAGCGTATACTGCCGCCTGCATTTTCTGACCTCCGACATCTGATATCTGACATCCGAAATGACTCCTAACCTTTTTTCCTGGCCCCTTTACTGGGCTGAATGTTTTGGTACCGCCCCTTTTTTGCCGATGAGTCGGCAGGAGATGGATATTCTTGGCTGGGATAGCTGTGACATTATTATCGTCACAGGGGATGCCTATGTGGATCACCCCAGCTTTGGGATGGCGATCGTCGGTCGGATGCTGGAGGCACAGGGATTTCGCGTGGGCATCATTGCCCAGCCTGACTGGAACAGCAAACAGGATTTTATGCGTCTGGGTAAGCCGAATCTCTTTTTCGGCATTACTGCAGGTAATATGGATTCGATGATTAACCGCTATACGGCGGATCGCAAGTTACGCCACGATGATGCCTATACGCCAGGCAATATTGGCGGTAAACGCCCTGATCGCGCCACTCTGGTCTACAGCCAGCGCTGTAAAGAGGCCTGGAGTGATGTGCCGGTCATTTTGGGGGGCATCGAAGCCAGCCTGAGACGCATTGCCCACTATGATTACTGGTCAGATAAGGTACGTCGCAGCGTGTTGCTGGATGCCAAAGCAGATCTGCTGATCTACGGTAATGGTGAAAGGCCGCTGGTGGAGGTGGCCCATCGCCTGGCGCAAGGGGAGTCCATCAAGGATATTGTCGATGTGCGCAATACCGCCTTTATCTGTAAGGGAGCGTTGCCGGGCTGGCGTGGCGTGGATTCCACTCATCTGGATAAACCCGGACAGATCGATCCTATTCCCCATCCTTATGGTGAAGATCTCGCCTGTCAGACCAGCGCGAAGGCAAGCACTCAGCCCGAAGCCGCCAAAGTGGTGACGGTTCGCCCTGCAGCGCCAAAACCCTGGGAGCAGTGCTACGTGCAGTTGCCCTCTTATGAGCAGGTGCGTGAAGATAAAGTCCTCTATGCCCACGCCTCGCGTATTATGCACCACGAGACCAATCCGGGTTGTGCCCGGGCGCTGCTGCAGCAGCATGGGGATCGCTATATTTGGGTCAATCCGCCTGCGATCCCGCTAACTACGGAAGAGATGGATAGCGTCTATGCGCTGCCGTTTCAGCGGGTGCCTCATCCCTCTTATGGCGAGGAGCGCATTCCGGCCTATGATATGATTCGTTTTTCCATCAATATCATGCGCGGCTGTTTTGGCGGCTGCTCGTTCTGCTCCATTACCGAGCATGAGGGACGGATTATTCAGAGCCGCTCGCGGCAATCGATCCTGCAGGAGATCGAACAGATCAGAGACAGTGTCCCCGGCTTTACCGGAGTGATATCTGACCTCGGCGGGCCGACTGCCAATATGTATGGTTTGCGTTGTCAGTCACCCAAAGCGGAACAGACCTGCCGCCGCGCCTCTTGCGTCTTTCCGGATATCTGCAGACATATGGATACCGATCATCAACCCACACTTGATCTGTACCGTGAGGCACGCCAGTTACCTGGTATCAAAAAGATTTTGATCGCCTCGGGTGTTCGTTATGATCTGGCGGTACGCGATCCGCGCTATATCAAAGAGCTGGCCATGCACCATGTGGGAGGCTATTTGAAGATCGCCCCGGAGCATACCGAAGAGGGGCCGCTTAGCAAGATGATGAAGCCAGGTATCAGCAGTTACCAGCGCTTTAAAGAGCTGTTTGACAGCTATTCTGCCCAGGCAGGCAAAGAGCAGTATCTGATTCCCTATTTTATCTCTGCCCATCCGGGCACCCGGGATGAAGATATGGTGAATCTGGCTCTGTGGCTGAAGAAAAACCGTTTCCGTCTTGATCAGGTGCAGAATTTTTATCCTTCCCCTATGTGTAATGCCACCACCATGTACCATACGGGTAAGAACCCACTGGGACGTATCACCCCGGAGAGTGAAGAGGTGGTGGTCGCTAAAGGTGAGCGCCAGCGCCGTCTGCATAAGGCCCTGCTGCGTTATCATGATCCTGCCAACTGGCCGCTGATTCGCCGGGCGCTGAGCGATATGGGGTTATCCCAGTTGATCGGCCCGCGTCGTGACTGTCTGGTGCCTGCACCAACACTGGAGGAACAGCGTCAGGCCCGACGCCAGGCACAGCGACTGCAGCCTGCCATGACAAAACATACCGGCATGGCACCAGTAGATACAAAACCGCGCCGGGTAAAAGAATAATTTTAACTCAGGCTCTGTATCAATCGAATACCTGTAACCTGAAAGGTTGCGTTTTCACTCGCCCGCTGGCAAGCGGGCGGGAAACAAAAACTAGTTGATTTTGACCATATCAAAAGTTTCCGGATCGGGCCCGATACGGCGATTTTGATCAATTTTCTCCATCTGCGCCAGCTCATCGTGGGTCAGATGGAAATCAAGGATGGCAAAGTTTTCCCGGATTCTGGCCGGGGTGACGGATTTAGGGATCACCACCAGACCACTGTCCAGATGCCAGCGCAGGATGATCTGCGCTGCACTTTTTTGATACTTTTGCGCCAGCTGCATAATGGTGGGATGCTTAAACAGCGTATTGTCACCACGGGCCAGAGGGCTCCAGGATTCAGTCACAATCTGGTGCCCGGCATCAAAGGCACGTAAAGGACGCTGCTGGAACAGGGGGTGCAGCTCGACCTGATTGATGACCGGCGCTTTGCCGGTGGCATTGAGTAGCTTTTGCAGATGGTGGGGATGGAAATTAGAGACGCCGATACTCTTTGCCAGTCCCTGCTCCTGTAGTTTGATCAGCGCCTGCCAGGTGGCCACTTGATCATCCCGTTGCGGCAGCGGCCAGTGGATCAGATAGAGATCAACATAATCCAGCTTTAATTTTTTCAGGCTGGTTTCCAGCGCCTGACGTGGCGCATCGGCACCATGGCTGTCATTCCATAGCTTGGTAGTGATAAATAACTCTTCCCGGGGCAGAGCGCAGTTTTGTAATGCGTGACCCACGCCCTCTTCATTTTCATAGATCGCCGCCGTATCAATAGAGCGATAACCTGCTTCCAGGGCGGCTTCAATGGCAATCACCACTTGTTTATTATCGGCCTGCCAGACGCCCAGGCCCAGTTGGGGAATACGGCGTCCGTCGTTGAGTTCTACGCAAGGTTGATTCAGCATGATTTCTCCTTAGAGGTCTGCGCAACTGCTGACAAATAAAGACCGCCAGGCACAGGATATGTGAAAGCGGTCAACAGTACTGCAACTTGAAATACAATAGATATAAACGATATTACTCTATTTGAGACAGTTCATGCAAAATAGCGCACTCCGGCTGTTGATCTCCGTGACACTCCTGGGCCAGTTGCATCAGGGTGGTACGCATCTCTTGCAGGGACAGGATGGTGCTGTCCAGCTTGTCAATTTGTGCCAGCACCAGTTGTTTAACATCCAGGCTGGCACGTTGCGGGTCATGCCACAGTTTCAATAACGCCTCTATTTGCTCTCTGGGAAAGCCGAGCAAACGGGCGCGCTTGATCAGACGCAGGCGCTGGATATCCTGCTGATCATAGATACGATAATTGGCGCGGGTTCGGCGTGCCGGGGGCAGGAGCCCCGTGGTTTCATAGTGACGGATCATTTTAGCTCTGACGCCACTGACGGTGGCGACATAGCCTATTTCATAAAACCCCTGTTGACGCGCCTCAAGTAACTCGTTATCCGCATCTTGATCCTGAGAAACCATCATTCACTCCTGCTGTTATGGGTGTGTGGCGCGCGCCAGCGCCGCAGTAGTAAGGCATTACTGACCACGCTGACACTGCTGAGCGCCATAGCGGCCCCGGCCAGCATCGGGCTAAGCAGACCACTGGCGGCCAGGGGAATACCGACCACATTGTAGAAAAAGGCCCAGAACAGATTTTGGCGGATTTTATAATAAGTGCGCCGGGAAATATCTATTGCATCCGCCACCAGCGCCGGATTGCCGCGCATCAGGGTAATGCCTGCCGTATTCATTGCCACATCGGTGCCACTGCTCATGGCAATACCCACATCAGCCGCAGCGAGCGCCGGAGCATCATTGATACCATCGCCGACCATACCCACCAGACCATAACGGTTTTGCAGACGGCTGACTTCATCCGCCTTACCTGCAGGCAAAATGCCCGCCCGTACCTCATCCAGTCCCAACTGTTGCGCCACTCTCTGAGCACTACCTGGGTTATCACCGGTGAGCATAATGGTTTTAATCCCCAGAGCGTGCAGTTGCGCAACGGCAGGTTTAGCCTCGGCTTTCAGGATATCGCTAAAGCCAAGCAGGGCCATCACCGTTCCGCCATTGGTGGTCTCTGCCAGCCAGGAGACAGAGTATCCCTCCTGCTCAAGTTGCTCTCCCTTCTGCTGCCAGTGGGCAAAATCACTGACCTGACTGGCGACCCAACGGCTGCTGCCGAGGATCAGAGAGCGTTGCTGCAGGTTAGCTGTGATACCACTGCCCGGCAGGGTACGCATATCCGTGACTTCAGGCCAGGAAATCGCCTCTTGCTGCGCCTTGTTGAGCACCGCTTTTGCCAGCGGGTGCTCGCTGCCGGATTGCAGTGCGGCTGCCAGGCTGAGTATCTCCGCTGCATCATGGCCCTCGGCGACCTCAAGCGCCACCAGTTGCGGTTTACCTTCGGTGAGTGTGCCGGTTTTATCAAAGGCGATAGCCTTAAGGCCGTGGGCTCTCTCCAGCGCTTCCGCATCCTTAATCAGGATGCCATGCTGCGCCGCCATCCCGGTACCTACCATGATGGCGGTCGGTGTCGCAAGACCAAGGGCACAGGGGCAGGCGATCACCAGCACAGCGACCGCATTGAGAATACCGGTCTGCCAGTCACCTGTTGTCAGCCCCCAGAACAGCAGCGTACCCAGAGCCAGCACAATGATCAGAGGCACAAAAACCGTACTGACCCGATCCACAATCCGCTGGATGGGGGCTTTTTTAGCCTGAGCTGATTCCACCAGACGAATAATTTGCGACAGTCTGCTTTCGGCACCGACTGCCGTCGTTTGCACCAGCAGCAGACCTTCGCCATTCACAGATCCGCCGGTGACGACTGCGCCGGGCGCTTTATCCACGGGCATGCTTTCTCCCGTGAGCAGGGATTCATCCACCTGGGACTGCCCCTGTATCACTTCACCATCGACGGCGATACGCTCACCGGGTTTCACGATCACCAGATCCCCGGTGATCACCTGCTCCAGCGGCAGGTCAAACTCCTGTTCACCGCGACGGACACGGGCTCGCTCCGGGCGCAGGGCGGCCAGAGCGCGAATCGCAGCGGTTGTCTGGCGTTTGGCCCGACTTTCCAGCCATTTACCCAGCAGCACCAAGGTGATAATCACGGCGGAGGCTTCAAAGTAGAGATGCTGCGCGCTGCTCTCCTTTAGCAGAGTATAGAGCGACAGACCCCAGGCGGCGCTGGTGCCTAATGCCACCAACAGATCCATATTACCGCTACCGGCCCGCAGCGCCAGCCAGCCACCGCGATAGAAACGGGCCCCAAGCCAGAACTGCACCGGAGTTGCCAGCAATAACTGCGCCCAGCCGGGTAGCATCAGATCAAAACCAAACCACTGGGTAAACATCGGGATCACCAGCGGCAGGGAGAGTAGGGCGGCCAGCGCCACAGGCCAGAATGGGGTGGAAGACGAACTGCTGATGGGCTGATTTTGCTCTGCTGTTAGTAGGGTGGCCTGATAGCCTGCAGCATTGACGGCTGCCAGCAGAGCATTGCTGTCCAGATTTTGCCCCTGGACACTGGCTTTTTCAGTGGCCAGGTTGACCTCGGCACTGCTGACGCCAGACACAGCACGTAACGCTTTTTCCACCCGGCCCACACAGGAGGCGCAACTCATACCAGAGATTTGCAGGGAAATAGTGGGCAATTCAGTGGATCCTGGAGTCGTTATGGGGGGGCATTTTTCTCAGAAACAGGCTCCTGCGTGCCAGGAGAGCGAGTTTTAAGATTAATTGAGGGTGCAGTTTGTATCTCTCTGATCGGTGCAATTGTTACAGGTGCACTCTGTACCTCTTGTGCCTGATACCCCGCCTGTTCGACGGCCTGCACCAGTGTTTGCGCGGCAACAGCGCTGCCTGCAGTGATTACCGCCTGCTTAGCTGCCAGAGTGACCTCGGCGCTGATAACACCATCAATGGCCTGCAACGCCTTTTCAATTCGTCCGACACAGGATTTACAGTTCATCCCTTCAATGGAGAGAGTATATTGCTTATTTGGATTCTGTATTCGGATATTGCTGATTTTCATTAGATATCACTCCTGTGCTATCAATCATACTGACGCTATAGACTGATGATAAACCTTGCCATCATGTCAAGGTCAAGCCTGGAATGAGAAAACTAAACTGCTGCTTCAAATATTACAACTTTCCAAATATCACAACAGTGGATGCTATGTAGGTTATCAGACCGTAAGCAGCAGGGATGCTGCGCTTCGAGCCTACAGGGATGTATTTACGGCTTGGCCGTTCCTGCGCATCCATGCGCCCACGGCATTTATGCATCCATGCATGGCATCTGATAACCTACATAGCATCCACTGTCCCGGAGGTAAATGTCCCCAAGGCAAAGTGAATTAGCTTATCGGCATCAACCAAACCACCAGATAGAGCACCACCCAGGCCATAATCCCCGCAACCAAATCATCCGCCATCACACCCAGGCCCCCTTTGATATTGCGATCAATCCAGCCTATCGGCGGCGGTTTGATAATATCAAACAGGCGGAACAGGATAAAACCGAGCAGGATCCACTGCCAGTGCAGCGGGATAGCGATCATGGTGATCAGAAAACCGACGATCTCATCCCAGACGATAGCGCCATGGTCCGCCACCCCCAGCCGTTTGCCTGTGGCACGACACAAATAGATACCCACCAGAAAAGCCACGGCAATAAACAGCAGATAACCTTGCGGTGACAGCAATAACACCAGCAACAGATAGAGAGGAATCGCGACCAGAGTCCCCATGGTGCCGGGCATAATGGGGCTAAAACCGGCACCGAAGCCAGTTGCCAGCAAGTGGACAGGATTTTTCAGATTCAGACGTTTCAACTCTTCTTTAACGGTAAACCAGCCCATAGCACCCCTTAGTGAGAGAATAAAAATAGCTTGCTGTGGATGGTAACATTAAGGTTAGCGGGTGGCTATTGTGACCAGAGGGAGGGTTTAAATATCCCCTTACCCATCAACGGGCAAGGGGACTCGGCTTTTGTCTGCTGTTTTACAACTTCTTGCCTGCCTCAACATATTTCATATCATTGATATCCAAAATCTTACATTGCATTTGCTGACATTGAATATGAGTTACGCTGGCATTTTTCATCCTGTGGCTCTCTTTATAATCCGGTACCAGAATATCGATCATGGCACCCATGGTCAGACCGTGAGAGACCAGTAATACATTGCCGCCACCCTGTTTTTCCACATCCTGTATCAGTTTTTCCAGACCGATACGTACCCGCTTGGTAACGTCAGCATAATCTTCCGCTGGCCAGCTTTCGATCTTAAGCTGTTTGCTGCGCTCCTTATCCAGTTTAGCCACCCCATTGGCAAACTCTTTCGGTGTAACGGTGTCTTTCCACTGCTCCAGGGTGATGCCCTGCGCTTTAGCCAGATCACCCCACATAGTAGGATTGAGATCCCCTTCATAGGAGCCAAAATTAAACTCACGGAAGTGCCAGTCAGGTTGTATTGTCAGTTGGTTTAAGCCGCTCTCAGCCTGGATAATACGCGCGGTTTCCAGAGCGCGACCACTGTCACTGCTGTAAATAGCGGTGAAGGGAAGGCCACGTAATCCTTTACCCAGATACTCCACCACCTTTTTACCTTCAGGTGTTAATACGGCATCTGACCAGCCCTGCACGCGATCCGTGGTATTGAGCATGGTTTTACCGTGGCGAACCAGATAAAGCTCTACCGACGGTTTTTGCTCGTCGGTACTGTTCTTTTGTGCCAGCGCGGGGGTTGCGATAACACTGCTTAAGGTCAATAGGGTTACGATCCATTTTTTCATTGTGCGGTTTCCTGTAGTTAATTTATTTTTAGCTAGTTAGTGTTGTCATTAAAAGAGATTGATTTTGTAATTGGCGACCACTTCAGCCCCCAGTGATCTGGCTGTTCTGATATTGCCATTGCCATCATACAAAGGAACGCGTTTATCGTGTTGGTAGCTTTTTCCGGGTCCGACACGGGCAAATAGCGAGAACCCTTTCAGCACATTATTCTGTGGTTTCCACATAAAATAGGGGTTAACTTCGCCTTCCTGAATGGTGTCGCCCTTATAGCGGAAGGTACCATAGTTGCTTTGAACACCCACTTCCCACTCAGGGGTCAGGGTATAACTGAGCAACCAGGAGAGGGTGGTCTCTTTATCGCGCATATAATCCAGGCCGACGGCGGTCATACCATTAAAGTTCCCCCGGGAGTTACGGCTGATATGGCGCGGGTACTGACCAATACCATGGCTTTTTGGCGCATCGGTATAGGCGACACCCACTTTATTAAACCAGTCACCCTGCTTAAGTCCTGCAGTGACCTCGTAAAACCAGGCGCGGTTATCGAACTCCTTGCTGGTTCTTTTGGTGGCGGTGCTGTTAGCCATCTCTTTCCATTTGTCCAGGGCCTGGGTGCCGTAGATCTCTGAACCCAGCTGCCACTGTTCATTGACTTTCCAGCGGGTTTCCAGACCATGGCGGCGCAGATAATTCTGACTTTCACCATAGAAATAGTTAAGAGTCAGCGTGTCCGTCTGATAACGCAGATCTCCGGTAACGATATAATCAATCTTCTTTCTGTCGCTGGTGGTAAAGTGCACGACATCCGGAGAGTCGCGATTTAAGGAGCGGGTAACATAAGCCAGACGGGCGCGATAATCGCCAATGGTTAAATCGCCGCTGGTACCGATATAGCTATTGGTGGCCGCACGGGTGGACATGGTGATGGCACCAAATTTATCCAGATTTTTACGGCCACTGTACAGATTGCCTTTAAACTCTTGCCCCTCAAATTTCATCTTGCCATAGAGTTGGCCCACTTTGCCAAATCCCTTGGCATTATTCTTATTGGTGGTATTGGCAGATGTGTCATTGTAGAGCACACCACGGGAGACAAAGTTGTCGCTGGCCTTCAGTTTAAGCACCCGGTTATAAGAGGCATCCACACCGATTAAATCGGCGAGGTAGCCCGATTGAAAATCCAGGGTAAAGCCCTGTCCCCAGGCCATATGTCGGCGATCTTTACTGCTCTCATTTTCATTTAATGTACGCCAGACATTGCGCGTGGAGAAATCCAGTTTACTGTCGGTGAAAAAAGGCAGCAGCAGATTTTGTGATCCCTGGTTTATATTACTCTCCTGCGCGGCGACACTGCCCGTCACTGTCCCCAGTAAAATATATAATGCACTTTTGTAGGTTATCTTTCGCATAATTCATTCCTTAATATTCCCTGAAAAAAGGCAAAAAAAAACCCAATCATTAGCGTTAAACAGACAAACGATCTGTTTAACGCAACGGTTGGGTTTTGCCCGCCATAGCGGTAACAATCCTTACATATTGCTGACTGTGGAGACTAACATTAGTGATGCAGAGCTTCAATCGTCTGTGGATAGATATAGACATAGATCGCAAAATTCTGAAAAAGATATTTTAACCGTGATAGGATAAACTATCCGTTACTTCCCCAATCTTTGTAACATATTATCCTATGAAATCATTTGTATACGCTATTTTTGGCTGTCTGTTTTTTCTGTGTTCTGCCGTTGGCGCTCAGGCTGCTATCACGATCCACCTTATCTCAGCTTCGACACAGTATGATGAAAAAGAGATCCCGGCGATTATCCAGATGCTGAAAAATAAGGGCTATAAGGTCGATACCCGTTATTTACAACAGGAGGTGTCCGATGTGGGTTATGTGGACAGTGATCGCGCCCGGGGGGAAAATTTAGTTAATGCCTTACTGGATAATCAGGTCAAATATCTGTGGTTTGTGCGCGGTGGTGGCGGCATGTTCAATTTATTACCCTGGCTGGAAGCGCGCAAAGGTGAGTTGTTCAATGCTAAACCGAAAGTGATTATGGGTTTCAGTGATGTCACTGGTTTACACTACTATCTGAATAAACAGCTGCACTGGCCGTCACTGCATGGACCTATGGCCAGCAGCAACCGCGATTTCTATGAGTTTGTGGTGCCTGAAATCTATCGACCAGGGAGTCATGACTATTATGGGGGCATGTATAACAGCATAGCCTCACTGTTTACGGCGATCCGTGATGGGGTGAATTATCAGGGGGTTTTACCCCTCAATCCGCAAGCGAGCAATATCACGCTGCAGGGAACGCTGTATGGCGGTAATCTGGAATTGGTACGCTCCTTTTTTTCCACCCGTTTTGAAACCGGTTATAGCGGCAATATTTTGATGCTGGAAGATGTTAATGTGACTCCGCGCCAGTTGGACCGCACCTTACATCAGTTGCTCTATAAGCAAAACTTTCAGCCGGAAGCGATTATTTTTGGTCAGTTCTATCCGGTTTCCCCTACGGATGAACAGCGCCTGATGTATAAAACAGTGCTGGAAAACTTTGCCCGCCAGGTGAGTTATCCTGTCTATTACTATCCCTTTTTCGGTCATGGTGTCACCAATAATCCTCTATTGTTATGCCATCCGCTGACGATCAGCTGCCCGGTGGGCAGTGAAAAGTGTTCTCTTCAACAGGCAGGGCTGGCAGCGATAGCCGCCGGATGCCCTTGATCTCTCTTGTTTCAGGCTGTTTTGCATACCAGCTCGCAGCCTTTGCCCTTTATCAGGGGATAAAAACAGGCTACGATCATTTTTGACGTGGAGGCTTATCAGAGAGACTAACAAGAGAGGTGCAAGTGATAGAGTGGCATTTTGCTCATATGCTGGGTCCCTGGTGGTTATTGCTTATGGTTCTGATAGGGCTCTGTATCGGTAGCGTGCTCAATGTGGTGATCTACCGTGTTCCGTTGATGCTGCAGCAGGCCTGGGAGCAGGAGCTACAGCAACACAAGGCAGAACCACAAACGGTGCCAGTGCAGCAACGCACCTATAATCTCTTCTGGCCGCCTTCTGCCTGCCCCCATTGTCACGCTCCGATTAAGCCTTACGATAATATTCCTTTGTTAAGCTGGCTGCTGCTGCGTGGTCGCTGCCGCGCCTGCCAGCATCCCATCCCGGTGCGTTATCCCCTGATAGAGTTAACCGGTGGCGTTGGTGCACTTCTATTGACGTTTCTGTTTCCTCATGGGGTGATGCTGGCCGGCGCGCTGCTGTTCAGTGCTTTTCTGCTGGCTCTGGCGATGATCGATCATGATAAGATGCTGCTACCGGATCAACTGACTCAGCCATTGCTGTGGCTGGGATTGCTGTTTAATCTGTTTCACTGCTTCGTGGACTTGTCAGATGCGGTGCTGGGGGCTGTTGCGGGCTATCTGACTCTCTGGTTGATCTACTGGGGTTTTAAGCTGTGCAGTGGCCGTGAAGGACTGGGCTATGGCGATTTTAAACTGCTGGCCGCGCTGGGTGCCTGGCTGGGCTGGCGTATGTTGCCACAACTGCTGATTATCGCTGCCCTGGTGGGGATAGTGTTGGCTTATTACCGTCACTGGCGCCACCAGAGTTCTCTGGATAGCCCGATGCCATTTGGTTCAGCGTTGGCTCTGGCGGGCTGGCTCTGTTTGCTGATTTGGCACAGTGAGCTATTAATATTGCTGGCATATTAACGTGCCGCTTCAATAAATGGCCTGATAGACAGATTAAACTGCTGGCACTGCTGATCGACAGGGGTGCCATCGTTTAACAATGCGCTATATAATTTCTGACTGTCAATGGGCAACTGCTTATATTCAGGCTGGTTGGTATCCCAGGATTTTTTCTGTGCCAGACGTAAGGCGGCATTCATTAACTGATCCGGGGCAGGAATATCTGCGCGGTTGCACTTATTTCGCAGGTATTCACTGGCGGCAATCAGAGAAGCCAGTTGCTGTACCTGGTGTTGTGCCGGAGGCCCTGCATCACGCATAGACTGACGTTGCTGGCATCCTGTACAGAGCAAAGCTACGCACAACGGAATAATACCATAATGAGAGAAGTGGATTGATGCCATGATACCGCCATATAATTAAGATTATTAATGATTATATTATTAACATTTACCAGATGCAAATGGTCAGATGATGACCCCTTAATGGAGTTTACCGCGAAGACGACGCGAAAACCGTTTTAGTTTCTCTTTGCCAGCGATCAGATGGTATACCCAACCACTGGGCGGTAGCTCAATCTGATAGAGGCGACGCAATGCCAGCAGATCGTTAGCCTGGCAGATAGCCAGCGCACCGCGATCAGAGAGATCGATCAGCTTCAGCCCCTGAGGCGTAATAATAAAATTCCCCGCATGCAGGTCATTGGAGGCCAGTTGGTAGCGATGCAGCGTCTGCACGGTATTGGCAATCGTCGGTTTATAATGTTGTATCTGCTCCGGGGGGAGGGAACCCAAAGGTTCACCAGGCAGATATTCTGCCAGAACATAGGCCTCTATACTTTGCCGCCAACGGGAGCGCTCTGCCACCAGATAGATATCGCCGATAATATTACACCCCTCCTGTTTCGCAGCCGCCACACGCTGGATTAAACCAGAATAATAGGGGCCGGAAATAAACTGCCAGAGTCGTTTTTCCAGACGGGGGTCCAACTCCCGGTCCCATTTCAGTATATATTTTTTCCCGTCCACCTCGATCAGGAAGACATCGCGCTGGGGATTACCACTGTTTAATGCTTGCCAGGCTATTTTTCCGGCTTTGAAATCTTCGAGAATGGTCAGGTAATTGGTACCATCATTTTTTTGATAAACCAGGAAGCCATCGCTACAGGACTCCTTGATTAAATGAGACATACT
Source organism: Enterobacteriaceae bacterium (assembly GCA_051651345.1). GTDB lineage: Bacteria > Pseudomonadota > Gammaproteobacteria > Enterobacterales > JBOFSC01 > JBOFSC01. Next base: position 112 of record JBOFSC010000592.1, on the reverse strand, counting down.
CCATCCTTAAAAATCAATGCATTATCACATTGCTTATTGTATCAAAAAGGTCATCAGTAAATTTTCCCTTAGATGCTAATAGTAAGTGCGAAACATATGTAGGTACTTAAGC
>JBOFSC010000591.1:0-2614 GCA_051651345.1 Enterobacteriaceae bacterium | reverse complement strand
CGGGACGCTGATAACGGATCACTGTCGCACCGGCGACGGCCAACAGCGCTGTCAGCAGATATGACCAGCGAGGCACTTTGCCGGATAACAGGTCATAAATCAGAGTGATATAAACGGGCGTAAAAACCGTAAACAGCAGTAACTCAGCAACAGTCAGATAGAGAAAAGCCGCATAGTAGAAAAAATACATAATACCCAGTTGGCAAGCACCCACTGACATATAGCAGACCAGTTGCCAGAATGAGAAGCCACGCCAGCGACACCAGGGGATAAAAACCATAAATGCCAGCAGGATACGCATCCACACCGCAAACCAGCTATCCACTGATCCGGCAAGATAAACCCCTATCAGACTGAAAGAAAAAGACCAGATCAGGGTGGTAATCAACAATAACGACATAATCAGGACGCCACAGGACTAAACTACGGAGTGAGTACTTACAAGAAAATCAAAATGGATATCACGATAAGGGAAAAACACCCCTCTTCCACCCCGCTCAACGAGGCCGCAATTCAGTAACAGAATGATATCGGTATGTACCGCTTTCACATCCCTTTCGACCTTTGCCGCGATATCACGAAAAGAGAGCTCCCCTGCGCCTGCCATGGCATGCAGAAGGGCCATCCTTTTCGGGGACAGGGTTTTATAGAGTATCTCCCAGGAGGGAAACGTGATTAAGGCGCTGTCACCCTGGGTCACGACGGCCACGCCCTGTTTTACCCCTTCCCGTTTTGCGACCCGAATCGTCACCTTATTCATGTTAACTCTGTTGACTCTCCATTCCTTGAGTTATTTTTGACAATATCATTTTCGTTGTCAATGTAAGCTGTTGTCAATGTAAACAACTGAGGGGATAACCCCTATAGAAATCCTGGGACTGTTCAAATTTGCTGAATGAGTTGGTTAACAAAGCGCTCTGGCTTAATAGTTTACAATCCATACAATTAACACAAACATCACTTTTGCTCAGGAGAGCTCTTATGTTATCGATACGTCCGGCACTGCAACGAGGCCACTTTAATCATGGCTGGCTGGATACCTGGCATACCTTCTCCTTTGCCAGTTATCACGACCCTGCCCATATGCAATACGCCTCTTTGCGGGTAATCAATGAAGATTTTATCGCCCCTGGTCAGGGATTTCCCATGCACCCCCATCGTGATATGGAGATCCTGACCTATATTCTGTCCGGCTCGGTGGAACATAAAGACAGCATGGGTAACATCACCCGAATTAACAAAGGTGAGTTCCAAATCATGAGTGCTGGTAGCGGTATCCTGCACTCTGAATATAACCCCCATCAAGACCAAGGGTTACATCTCTACCAAATCTGGATGCTACCACAACAACAAGGTCTGCCTCCCCGCTATGAACAGCGACAATTTCCTGATAAGCCAGGAAAACAGCTGATCCTCTCCCCCGATGCCCGTGATCACTCCCTGCGCATCTTTCAGGATCTGTTTCTATGGCGCTGGCGTCTGACTGCCGATGAGCAGGTTATCCTGCCACTACAAGCGGAACGCCATTACTGGCTTCAGGTGGTGAGTGGACAACTGAGTATCGACGGACATCAGCTCGGTGTCAGTGATGGGGTGGGTATCAGAGAGCAACGACAACTCTCCCTGCACAGTCATACTGACAGTGAGATTTTGCTGTTTGATATGTCGTTAAAATAATAACAAATGCGATAAAAGTAACACTTGATTGCTTACCAGGGCTGTTGACGTCTTCCCTCTCCCGCTTGCTGGAGAGGGAAACAGAGTAAAACTCACATTGACTTGACCTGGCCATGTGAAAATAATAACATCCCTCCATTATCCCTCTTTCAAATAGTAAAAAGGATCACATCATGAGTCTCGATTTTGCCCGTTATATCGACCATACCCTGCTGGCAATGGATGCCACAACACAGCAGATTGACAAGCTGTGCCAGGAAGCCAGAGAACACCACTTTTATACCGTCTGCGTCAACTCCGGCTATGTACCTCTGGCAAAGAAACTGCTGGCAGGCAGCGAGGTTAAGGTCTGCTCTGTGGTCGGTTTCCCTCTGGGTGCAGGTCTGAGCAGCGCCAAGGCTTTTGAAGCTAAAGCGGCTATCGAAGCTGGTGCGGGTGAAATCGATATGGTAATCAACGTCGGCTGGCTGAAAAGTGGCGATATTGCTGCGGTCACCGAAGATATCAAAGCCGTTCATGCTGCCTGCGGTACAACCCCCCTTAAGGTGATTCTGGAAACCTGCCTGCTGAGCGATGACGAAATCACCCTGCTGTGTAATATCTGCCACGAACTGAAAGTGGCCTTCGTCAAAACTTCAACCGGTTTCAGCAAAGGCGGCGCCACTATTGAAGCCGTCACCCTGATGCATAAAGTGGTCGGTAGTGAAGTGGAAGTCAAAGCCTCCGGCGGCGTACGTGATGCAGAAACAGCAACCCGTATGATCGAAGCAGGCGCCACCCGCATCGGCACCAGCTCAGGTGTCTCTATTGTCTCCGGCAACAAGAGCTCCACCACAGGGTACTAAATCCTGACAGGAATAGAGGGGCGAGGCAGATGGGTTAGCAGACCCTTTGCGACAGGACGTCGCAAGAGGAGCTTACAGGGATGTACTTGCAG
>JBOFSC010000590.1:0-1229 GCA_051651345.1 Enterobacteriaceae bacterium | reverse complement strand
ATCACTCCGCACACCCGTTTTGAATCAGAAGTTTATATCCTGAGCAAAGACGAAGGTGGCCGTCATACCCCGTTCTTCAAGGGCTATCGTCCTCAGTTCTACTTCCGTACCACAGACGTGACCGGAGCTATCGAACTGCCAGAAGGCGTTGAGATGGTAATGCCAGGTGACAACATCAACATGATTGTTAACCTGATTGCTCCTATCGCCATGGATGAAGGTCTGCGCTTCGCTATTCGTGAAGGTGGCCGTACCGTTGGCGCGGGCGTTGTTGCCAAGATTATTGAATAATATTTGACTCAACGACCTGTGAAGGGCATCATTTGATGCCCTTTTTATATGATTTTCGAATTTTGGTGGCGGATGATTAATTATGGCTGCAAATACCGAGGGTAATGACAGCAAGCGTGGTTTGGATACAGTGAAGTGGAGCCTGGTGGTTCTGCTGCTGGCCGTGGCAATTTATGGCAACTATCACTATCGTGATATCAACTTATTGATACGTGCTTCCGCTGTTGTCGCCGTGATCGCCATTGCCGGTGGTGTGGCTTTAACCACTCTGAAAGGCAAGGCTACACTGGTATTTGCCCGAGAAGCCCGCATCGAGATCCGCAAGGTCATCTGGCCGACTCGCCAGGAAGCGCTGCATACCACACTGATCGTTGCCGCTGTGACAGCAGTGATGGCACTGATATTATGGGGGCTGGATGGTATTTTAGTCCGTCTGGTTTCATTCATTACTGGCCTGAGGTTCTGATATGTCTGAATCCCCAAAAAAGCGTTGGTATGTTGTACAAGCGTTTTCCGGTTTTGAGGCACGGGTTGCTCAGTCATTGCGCGAGCATATTAAACTGCACCAGATGGAAGAGCAGTTTGGTGAAGTGATGGTGCCGACGGAAGAGGTTGTTGAAATCCGCAGCGGTCAACGGCGCAAGAGTGAGCGTAAATTCTTCCCTGGCTACGTGCTGGTGCAGATGGTGATGAACGATGAATCCTGGCACCTGGTGCGCAGTGTTCCGCGAGTGATGGGCTTTATCGGTGGTACATCGGACAGACCGGCACCCATCAGCGATAAAGAAGTGGATGCTATTATGAATCGCCTGCAGCAGGTGGGTGATAAGCCGAGACCGAAAACCCTGTTTGAACCAGGTGAAGTGGTTCGGGTTAACGATGGTCCCTTTGCTGACTTTAATGGTGTGGTGGAAGAAGTGGATTATGAGAAGAGCCGT
>JBOFSC010000589.1:0-3453 GCA_051651345.1 Enterobacteriaceae bacterium | reverse complement strand
GCGGAGAGTGGTAAATTGCATAGGTGCTGTGGTTGTGTTGGTTGTTTTGGCGAATGATCATTTGATCATGATCACAGCACACTTTCCACTCTTTTTTCTAAAAATACGTCATTTTTTCTATCGTTATCAGTTGGTTGATACTAAAGATCCTACGTATAAGTATCATAAGCGAATTCACCGCCCTTTTTTCAATGCCACTGATTGCTTTAATGAGAACATCTGCAATAAAAATATCAGAAAATCAACAAGTCATTCAAACCGTTTATCATAACTGGCTAAAATTAAAACCGGTCACCCATTATATTTTAAAGGCTTCTATTGCTGTTGGAGGAGGTGTCATACTATTAGCAAGCTTCCTGGGCAAGAGTCTTTATCTTCTTGATGGTGAGAGATTATCCTGGTGGACTTGGTTTACCATCGTGTACGGTCTGTTTTTTATCGTGATTACATACAGTTATTTATTAAGAGCTTGTTACCAGGCTTCTTCAAAATTTAAAGAGATCGCTATTGTAGAAATTGCTTTGGGGTGGATCGTATTTATCCCTTTGTTATGGTATTCACTGACACATTCAGTGCCACAGCTATTTTTTATCGCCGGTGTGATCAGTGAGATTTTTATGACGCTATGGTTGCATATTGCGATGAGACGACCCAACAGGCAAAAAGGGGATATCCCAGTAATCAATGGAGATACTTGATTGTTGCAAGGAAGGAGAGCGCTTATAAACACGTCAGCAGTATCTTAAACGCCGCCGCCATATCCTGCTCCGTTGCGCTGGCAAATCCCATCAGCAGGCCCCGCTGCTCACCGGGATGCAGATAGTAGCGCGATAGCGGGCGCACCAGCACCCCATGCTGGTTTGCCGCTGTCGCTATGGCGACGTCATCCGAACCCGCAGGCAGGTTTAAGATCAGATGCAGTCCGGCAGCGTTGTGGTTAAAGGTATCCAGGCTGGCTGGTCCGAGGTGCTGTTGGATCAGTGACACCAGAAAGGCCCGCCGCCGACCATACAGCAGGCGCATTCGGCGGATATGGGCGCTGTAGTGCCCTTCGCGAATAAATTGCGCTAACGCCTCCTGGATCAAGAGATGCCCACCCCGGTAAAGCTCTCCATGGGCCCGCTTTAACGGTGCCATCAGTGACGGTGGCAGCACCAGATAACCGATACGTAGCGCGGGGTAGAGGGTTTTACTGAAAGTACCGATATAGATAACCGGGCTGTTGGCCTCCAGTCCCTGCAGGGCTGGGATCGGTTGCCCGGAGAAGCGGAACTCGCTGTCATAATCATCCTCCACGATCCAACTGCCATAGTCGCGCGCCAGAGCCAGTAACTGCAGACGTCGCGTCAGACTCATCACCGCGCCCAGTGGGTATTGGTGCGACGGCGTGACGAAGATCAAGCGTGGCGCGAGGATCTGGGTCTCGCTCGGGGGCTGCATACCCGCTTCATCCACCGGCTGAGGCTGGATTGTCACAGCGTTAATATTCAGCAGATGGCGGATCCCCCAGTAGCTTGGCTCCTCCACCCAGGCTCGATCCCCTGGATTGCACAGCATGCGGATCACCAGATCCAGCGCCTGATGGATGCCCTCAGTGATCAGGATCTGCTCCGGCTCGCAGTGCACTGCCCTGGCGACGCGCAGATATTCCACCAGCGCCTGTCGCAGAGCCAGGCTTCCGCCCTGGCTACTGTAGGTCAGATTTTGCGGCAACGGGGCACGGTTCAGACGTGCCTGTATCCGGCTGAAGAGCGGGTGCGGAAAGGCCGTTACGTCTGGCACTCCCGGCAGAAAGGTGCCCCACTGTTGCGGGCTGGCGCTGGCTTGTGCTAACAGCGCCTGTCCACGTTGGGATAGTGCTACAGGAGGTTCCCCGGCAGGCGGCAGCATCGGCGTCAGCCGGGTCGACAGGTGGCTGTCCGGGGTGGTCGCGGCCACATAAGTTCCACTGCCGATTCGGGTCTGGATATAGCCTTCCGCCAGTAATTGTTCATACACCGTCAGTACGGTGTTGCGCGCCATGCCCAGTTGTTGGGCCAGATCCCGCGAGGAGGATAAACGGCTCATTGGCGGCAAGCTGCCATCCAGAATACTCTCCCGGATGGCATTAAACAGCTGCTTATTTCGTTGGATCTTCGGCTGCTGAGCAATGCGCTGCAGCAGTAAATCTGCGCACAGTAAACGCACAGTGGCTCCATAGATTATCGTATAACTGGTACTGGATTATAGGGCCATAAGCGGGTTAACTGGGCAACATTGTTTCAAAAATGTGAAGGATATGTGTAATTGTCATGTTAAGGCTGAGTCTTAGTCACGCCCCGAAAAGGGGACAGCCTGCAACCCACAGGAGTTTACGATGAACAATGCCCAACTGAACCAACGCCGAATCAATGCCACGCCGCGCGGGATCAGCGTGATGTGTGATTTCTATGCCGACAAGGCTGAGAACGCTACGCTATGGGATGTGGAAGGCAATCCCTTTATCGATTTTGCTGCCGGGATCGCCGTTCTCAACACCGGTCACCGCCATCCTAAAGTGGTCGCCGCTCTCCGGCAGCAACTGGAGCGTTTTACCCATACCGCCTATCAGATAGTCCCCTACGAGAGCTATGTGGCGCTGGCGGAGCGAATTAATCAGTGTGTGCCTATTGCCTCTCCCTGTAAGACCAGTTTTTTCACCACCGGTGCTGAGGCGCTGGAGAATGCGATTAAGATCGCTCGCGCTCATACCGGGCGACCGGGCATTATCGCCTTCAGTGGCGGTTTCCATGGCCGTACCTATATGACGATGGCGCTGACGGGCAAGGTCGCACCCTATAAGCTGGGGTTCGGCCCTTTTCCCGGCTCCGTGTTTCACGCCCGTTACCCCAATGCCTTGCAGGGTGTCACTATCGACGAGGCTATCCAGAGTTTGCAGCAGCTGTTTTATGCTGATATTGACGCCAAACAGGTTGCGGCTATTGTGCTGGAGCCGGTGCAGGGGGAGGGCGGTTTTAATATCGCGCCGCCCGAGTTTATGCAGCGCCTGCGAACCCTGTGTCATCAGCACGGCATCCTGTTGATCGCCGATGAGGTGCAGACTGGTTTTGGTCGCACCGGCAAGCTATTCGCGATGGAGCACTATCCCGAGGTTGAGGCGGATCTGATTACCATGGCGAAAAGCCTGGCCGGAGGAATGCCGCTCTCAGCGGTGTGTGGTCGCTCCGAGGTGATGGATGCCCCTGCGCCGGGGGGATTAGGGGGCACCTATGCCGGTAATCCGTTGGCTCTGGCCGCTGCCCACGCGGTGTTGGATATCATTGAGGAAGAGCAACTGTGCCAGCGGGCCAGCCAACTGGGTAGCCACCTGGTGGAGGTGCTGCAGCAGGCACGCCGGAACTGTCCCTCCATTGCCGAGATTCGGGCGCTGGGCTCTATGGTCGCCATTGAGTTTACCAACCCCCTGACCGGTCA
>JBOFSC010000588.1:0-4866 GCA_051651345.1 Enterobacteriaceae bacterium | reverse complement strand
ATGGTGATGCTGGGCGGGGGCAAGGTGGTGGAAGCCGGTTATGCCAATGAATGTACCCCTGCGCAACTGGCTGCCCGGATCACGGCTAACACCGCCGCGATTCTCTATATCAAATCCCACCATGCGGTACAGAGAAGCGTACTCAGTCTGGCTCAGGCGGTAGAAGTTGCCAGGCAGCATAATATCCCACTGATACTTGATGCGGCGGCAGAAGAGGATCTGCGCTCATTCTATCAGGAAGGGGCTGACCTGGTGATCTACAGCGGTGCCAAGGCGATAGAAGGGCCAAGTAGCGGTCTGGTGGTGGGTAAAAAGCGTTACGTGGAGTGGGTTAAAAAGCAAAGCCTGGGCATTGGCCGGGCGATGAAAGTGGGCAAAGAGGGCATTCTGGGTCTGACCCGCGCCATTGATCTTTATCTGGCAGGGCAGGGTGAAAGCGGGCAGGAGATGGTGCAGCGCATGGAACCCTTCATAGGGGAGCTAAACGACTTGCCTGGCATCAGTGCCAAAGTGATCTGGGACAGCGCCGGACGGGATATCGCCCGCACTGAGATCACGGTTGATGCAAAGGCTGCGGGTATGTCCGCCCTGGAACTGGTACAGAAGCTGAAGCAAGGCTCGACAGCCATCTTTTTCCGTGAATACCGGGCCAACGAAGGGCGAATTGAGGTGGATGTTCGCAGCGTTTCCAGCGCGCAACTCACCACGATCAGTCAGCAGATTAAAAACCAGATCAAAGGAAGCAACTCATGCAGTTAACACCTAATTATTACCAGGGTCGGGTATGCCTTAATGTCCTGGCCGGTGGTTTGCAAAATGCCAAAGAGGTCTATGAGGCAGCTCAGGGGCATGTGGTGGTCGGGGTTCTGTCGAAAGATTATGCCGATATCGCCAGTGCTGTAGAGGGAATGCAGCAGTATGCCGCTGTGGTCAATAATGCGCTCTCTATTGGACTTGGGGCCGGGGACCCGCGTCAGGCCCCCATGGTGACACAACTGGCCGGACTGTTGCAGCCGCAGCATGTTAACCAGGTGTTTAGTGCGGTTGGTGCCAGCCGAGCCCAACTGGGGCAGAGTAAAACGGTGGTCAATGGGTTGATCTCTCCCTCTGGCGAGGTGGGCTATGTCAATATCGCCACCGGCCCCCTTAGTGCGGAGTATCCGGCCGCGCTTGTACCGGTGGAAACGGCGGTGGCCATGTTGCGTGAGATGGGCGGCAGCTCGGTGAAGTTCTTTAATATGCGCGGACGGGAGCATATTGCGGAATATCGCTATATTGCTGACGTGTGCGCCGAACAGAACTTTATGCTGGAGCCTACCGGCGGTATCGATCTTAATAATTTCAGTGAAATTGTCGCTATTGCTCTTGAGGCCGGGGTTCAACAAGTGATCCCTCATATTTACAGCTCGATCATCGACGCTCAGACAGGAGAGACACGACCACAGGATGTGGCGGCATTATTGCGTCAGGTGCAACAGCTATTAGCTTGATTAACATAATAATGATATGAATCTTGACAGTTATCCACGTTTATCAACGCTGTTCGACGCGATTCGAAGCGAGCAGGTTCCTCAGGAGGAGCTTGCCCGGCGTCTTGCGGTCTCAACGCGGACCATTCGCAGCGATATCAGTTTGCTTAATGATATCCTGGGCGACTATGGTGCCAGTGTCAGTTATGAACGGGGTAAAGGTTATTCTCTGTCGATAAGTGACGGCGACGCTCTGAAGCGCTTACAGGGCGTCGCTGAACCGGCACGGATGATCCCGCGCAGCGCGAAGGCTCGACGTGAGGCACTGCTGTGTCAATTTCTGCTTACATCACACCCTCTCAGGCTGGAGGAGCTGGCGGAGAAGTGGTGTGTCAGCCGGGGAACCCTGCAGGGAGATATGACCTCTTTCAGGGAGCGTCTGGCGGATTATAATATCGTGCTACAACCTGTGACCCGTCAGGGGATCCGCGCCGTTGGCGAAGAGTATGCGATTCGTGCCTGTTTTACCGATCTTCTGTGGCAGCAGTTTTCCGCCAGCGACAATCAGAGCATCAGCGAATTTCAACAAGCCACCATGATAGAGATCGACCTGGTCTATATCGATAAAGTGGTGCGACATAATATCAGCCGTTTTGATATTAAACTGACCCGCGATGGTCTGTACTATTTTATCTTTAACTGCGCTGTGGCTATCTTGCGTGTTACTTGTGGTCACGAATTTGTCAATTTTGCTGTGGAGGAGTCCGTTCGCTGCGATCCCCTGACTCAGGAGATGATCAACGAACTCTGTACCGCCTTCGCTTTTTTCCTGGGAGAAGAGCTGTCGCGGGCGGAGCGGCGCTATCTGCTGCAACAGATCATGGTGCATCAGCAGTCAGACAGTTCCAGCAGTCATGAGGGAGAACAGGCTGCCCTGACCCTGTCACAGCATATCGTCGATTATATTAACGACTCCTACAACTACGACCTGCGTCATGATGAGCAACTGAAGCGGGATCTCTGTACCCATCTGAGCGCCATGCTGACCCGCAACCGCTACCAGATAGCGACGCGCAATCCGCTGCTGGATGAGATTAAGCAATATTACCCCTTTGCTTACGATGTCACCCTCAGCGCCTTAAACAGTGCCGGTAATCTGCTGCTGCACCCCCTGAGTGAAGATGAGATGGGCTTTGTCGCCGTGCATATTGGTGTTGGTCTGGAGCGTCACTACGGAACCGGTTATACCCGTTATCCCAGTGCGATGATTGTCAGTGATGCGGGTAACGCCACGATCAGAATGATCGAAGGCAAAATCAGCCGCCAGTTTCCGCAATTGAAACTGGAGCAGGTGCTTTCCCAGGACGAGTATCAGCAACTGCCACAGATAGAGCAGGATTTTGTCATTACCACGGTGCGTCTGGCAGAGAAAAATCGTCCTATCGTTAAGATCGCACCTTTTCCCACCGAGTATCAACTGGAGCAACTGGGCCGACTGGTGATGCTGGATCGCACCCGACCCTATATTCTGGAACGCTTCTTCAGCGAGCAGCATTTTATGATTATTGAGGGAGAGATCACTCAGGAAGCGCTCTTTAGTCAGGTCTGCCAGCAACTGGAGCAAGAGGGCTATGTGCCACCAGAGTTCTATCCTTCGTTGGTGGAGCGGGAAACCATTGTCTCCACGCTACTGGGAGAGCATATAGCCCTGCCGCACTCCCTGGGGCTGATGGCCAGAAAAACCGTTGTGGTTACGATTCTGGCGCCACAGGGGATTGCCTGGGGCAGCCAGCGAAATGAGCGGGCGCAGGTCATCTTTCTGCTGGCTATCTGTAAAGAGGAGTATGAAGAGGCGATGGCGATCTATGATCTGTTCGTGACCTTCGTCAGGGAGAAGGCCACCAGGCGATTACTGAATAGTCAAAATTTTGCTGAGTTTCAACGTATCTCAAGGGATAGTTTGGGACGGATTGCCTGATGAAAAAAGCACAAAATCAGGCATGTCAGCAGAGGTGTTACTTAGAATAAAATAGTTGGCTAAGCAATTAATATATCTTATGCTAACAGGCGTGTCGACACTCCGTCACAAACAGTATTTAACAAGGCCAGTTTTTTTACATTGGAGAGATTCTATATGAAAAGTAGCAGGTTACTGATTGTGTTGTCCATGCTTTGTTTCAGTTCCACCCTCTTTGCGGAGGGGTATAGACTTCCAGCAGGGCATGCAGATGTAGCTCTGACTTCGGTTGCTATGCAGTCAACTACTTCGGCTGCGTCTCACGTCAGCCGCGATAGCATGTGCACTAATGGCAAATGTCCAGGAGAGTTTCAGGAGGATGTGTCCGGAAAAGAAGTAATGGGTAAAGATGCCAGTACAGCATCTGAACAGAACAGAGAATTTCAATGTGTCTCTGGTAAGTGCCCTCAGAAAAAGTTATCCGGAAAGATAATGGGTAAAGATAATCGTAAGGCGGTTGAAAATAACAGAGAGTTTCAGTGTGTCTCTGGTAAGTGTCCGGGAGCAAACCCTGCTTCCCAGTAAGACTGGTCACTTTTGTATCACTAAGGGGGCACTGCGGTGCCTCCTGCTAAACCCCTCTCCTTTGTCAACCATTAGGAAGCCCTGTTGAATAGTCAAAATTTTGCTGAGTTTCAACGTATCTCCAGGGATAGTTTGGGATGGATTGCCTGATTTGGGAAGCTACCCTCTCCTGAGCAGGAGAGGGTAGGTGACAGGCGATTAAGAACAGGTTCTGAGTGGTGTTGGTGTATCACGACACCTTCAATACTCTGGTGGTATTGGTACTGCCGATCATGCCCATATCATCACCCTGGGTGATCACCACCATATCGCCGGAGCGCAGATAGCCCTGCTCCTGTAACAGGGTCACCGCCTTATTGGCTGCAGCGATGCCTTCATGTTCACTGGAGAAGTAAATGGGGGTCACACCGCGATAGAGTGCTGCCAGGTTGAGTGTGCGCTCGTGGCGGGACAGCGCATAGATGGGCAGCCCGGAGCTGATACGCGACATCATCAGTGGCGTATGACCGGACTCTGTCATGGCAATAATCGCAGTCACCCCTTTCAAATGGTTAGCCGTATACATGGCAGACATGGCCATGGCTTCCTCGATATTGGGGAACTCATAATCCATGCGGTGATTCGAGGTGGAGATACTGCGAGCTTGCTCTGCACCGAGACAGACGCGCGCCATGGCGGCGACCGTTTCGGCAGGATACTGACCGGCTGCAGTTTCAGCGGATAACATCACGGCATCGGTGCCATCCAGAACGGCGTTAGCCACATCCATCACTTCAGCCCGGGTCGGCATTGGGTTGGTGATCATGGATTCCATCATCTGGGTGGCGGTGATCACGACGCGATTAAACTTACGTG
>JBOFSC010000587.1:0-2327 GCA_051651345.1 Enterobacteriaceae bacterium | reverse complement strand
CATCCGCTGTTCGACTATCTGATACACGAAAATCTAATATACTCTGTCGCGTGCAGCGCCGGACCACCCCGGCGCTAGCGCGCCACCCCTCCACGGAGGGGAATTAACCAGCTCCCCTTTTTGTGTAGATACCTATGCTTGCCAGGGGGAGGAGATGTTTAACTGCAACTTGAAGTCCGACGAGGATAGTTATCCCCATTGATCCACGCATGCTCCGGCTCCCAGGTAAACAACCAGCGACGCACCGGACCCGCCATCACATTCAGATAGTAACTGTTATACCCCGCCAGCGTGGCAACCGGATGATAACCGCGTGGCACCATGACCACATCTCTGTCGTATACCGCCATACACTGATCAAGCTGTCGATCATCGGTATAGACCCGTTGCAGACAGAAACCCTGAGCCGGATCTAAACGGTGATAGTAAGTCTCTTCCAGATAGGTTTCATGGGGAGGGTTATCTTGATCGTGCTTATGACTGGGATAAGAACTGGTATTACCCTCATCGGTGAAAACTTCGACCACCAGCAGGCTGTCAGCCGCTGCAGTCTCAGGTAAAATATTGTGCACCAGGCGTTGATTAAAGCCTTTGCCGCGCCGTTCAACACCGATATCCTGAGGCGGGATCAAGCGGGCTGGCAAAGAGGAGTGGCCCGGAGCCCGACATACAGCCAGTTCCAGAGCGCTTTCCGCCTGAACCTCTGCCTTGTCATGGTGTGGAACATAGACCGCATAAGGGGGCGTGCGCTCAAAAGGCGTCATCCGCTGGCCGATATGGTTAAACTGTGCCTGACGGGTGCGAATGGAGGCCAGACCACTGACCAGCACCAGACAGAGCTCATCTGTTTCACTGTTCAGGGTTAGGCTCTGGCCGGGGTGTAACTGAAAAACCTCAAATCCCACATAACGCCAGCCAGCACCAGCAGGGGTAATCCTTTGAATGACACCCTGCTCGTCAGGGGACTGACAGCGGGATAGCAGTGATGACATATACGCCTCCGGTATGGAATTTTAATTTCATTTGTTGCGGAATAAAATAATCATATTTACCCGATCAACGCAAGTAGTATCACCGGAATATGATCAGATTGTTGATCTTGATCGCATGTGCTATTTTTTCTTTGAATTTTAAAACATTACTGAACGTTGAATATGTTGGTAAACTCCATTTTTCGCCTGCATGATCACACTCTTGTAAATTTGTTTCACAACTCCCTTGTTAATGAAATATTTATTTCGTATAAATGAGGTATATTTCTGCAGTATACCGGTCAATACAGATAAAGGAGAGATATGGTGCGTCAGGTTCGAATAGGCTTAATCGGCTCGGGTTACATTGGTCGCTGCCATGCCATTGCTTATGCACAGGCACCTACCGTTTTTGCTCTCAAAGGGACAGTCGTCAGAGAAATGCTGGCAGAAGTGACCCCAGAGCTGGCAGCACAACGGGCGGCAGAGTTAGGATTTTCCCGCTCTTGTGGTGATTGGCGTGAGCTGGTGGCGGACAAGAATATCGATGTGGTGGATATTTGTGCCCCCAACTTTTTGCATAAAACCATTGCTTTGGAGGCCATACGCCATGGCAAACATATTTATGCGGAAAAACCACTGGCACTGACGGCGGTGGAAGCAGGGGAAATGACGGCCGCTGCACGTACGGCCGGTGTCAAAACCCTGGTGGGGTTTAACTATATGAAAAATCCCGCCAGTCAGTTAGCCAAAGAGATTATCAGTCGCGGTGAAATTGGCGATATTGTCCATTTCTACGGCACACATAATGAAGATTATCTGGCCTCACCAGAGACCCCCATCGACTGGCACTGTATCAATGAGCTGGCAGGCTCTGGCGCCCTGGGGGATCTGGGGTCGCATATCATCAATATGGCGCACTATCTGGTGGGCGAAATCAGCGAAGTGAGTGGGGATCTGCAGACGGTGATTAGCAAGCGTCCCGACCCTGAGCAGCCGGGCCAGTGGCGCCAGGTGGAAAATGAAGATCAGGCCAGTGCACTGCTGCGTTTCAGTAATGGCGTGATGGGCACTATCGAAACCTCGCGTATCGCCTGTGGTCGCAAAATGGGCTTAAGTTATGTGGTGACGGGGACAAAGGGCTCCCTCAGCTTTACCCAGGAGCGAATGGCCGAGCTGAAACTGTACCGCCACGATGATCCCAAAGAGCGTCAGGGATTTAAAACCCTGCTGATAGGGCCACAACATCCCGATTATGCCCCTTTCTGTGTCAGTGCCGGTCATGGCTTTGGTTTTAACGACCAGAAAACTGTAGAGATACGCGATCTTATCGACGGTATCGCCGCCGACAGACCT
>JBOFSC010000586.1:0-4672 GCA_051651345.1 Enterobacteriaceae bacterium | reverse complement strand
GGTGCTGTGGTTGTGTTGGTTGTTTTGGCGAATGATCATTTGATCATGATCACAGCACACTTTCCACTCTTTTTTCTAAAAATACGTCATTTTTTCTATCGTTATCAGTTGGTTGATCCTAAAGATCCTACGTATAAATTCCACTTACGCTATTTCTGGTGGTCAGAATGCCATTTCTGGGGAGTTTCCTTTTTTTGCAGCAATAGCAAGACACCAGGAATCCCCGAGCAAAGATAATATATATTGTGGGGGTGTATTAATCAATTTTCGATGGGTTTTAACAGCAAACCACTGCGTGGAAAATAAAGAGGTTAAAGATATCAGGGTGATTTTAGGAAAGTATACCCTGCTCACCACAACTCCGGGAGAGATAACTTTGTCTGTTGAGCGTGTTTTTAGTTATCATGGATGGGAGTCAGATACTGATCTTGCTCTTATCAGGCTGGCACAAGATGCTCCCATGGTATTTGAGCCTATTGAGTTTGAGCCTGCTGTCTTAACACATACTGGCCTCGTTGGTACTGTCGTTGGCTTTGGAAGAATAACGACTCAGAGCAAACCGGCACAACTTCAGAAATTGCAGGTTCCCATTGTTTCAGATGAGAGTTGCAGCTTTCCACAATACCGTATTGATCACAATATACAATTCTGTGCCGGATATTTTCACACTTCTGTCTCGACACATCATGGAGACTCCGGAGGGCCTTTTATTTTCTACTGGGAAGGTGTACCTATGTTACTGGGCATTTACAGTGATGTTTGCCTGCTTTACCCGGGCTTTCATAATGATTCCTGGCCTGGGTTGTATACAAAACTCAGTTACTTTTACCCCTGGATTTTAAGCACAATGTGTCAGAACGGTGGGCCTTGTTAACCGACTTTCACTCTGCGACTTTATGCCGTTTTCCAGCCGGTATTTTTTTGGCTGGCCTGTAGAGGTTTATGAAAATTGGGTAATGGAGTGTGATCCTGAAGCTAAAACATAAATGCACCCACATGGACACCCGTCAGGATTTTGTTTTAAAGGGATTTTAGTGCAACTACCTGAAATGATTGGCTCCTCTGACTGGACTCGAACCAGTGACATACGGATTAACAGTCCGCCGTTCTACCGACTGAACTACAGAGGAATCGTCGAGATGGCGCGCATGATAACGAGTGACTGAATCTGTGTCAACAGGGATTCGATAAATCTCAGTTGGTTGGCGATATATTAGGCGGGCAGCTAGACTTTGTGGTAATCATCGCTTGCCTGCCGTTGCAGGCGTTCACATTTCTATAGCCATAATCAAGCGGGGGCAAGGGTGGAAGTCGGTATTATCAAGCGCGTCACAGCCCGTGGCAAAAAAGCACAGATTGAGCGTTGGAAAGAGCAGATTCTCTACGAATTGCGTTATACGCTGGGTTTAAATTTGAGCGAAGCCACGCCTAACGACCTGTTAAGTGCGGTAGCGCTGGTGCTGCGCCATCATCAGATGGATGACTTTCTTAAAACAAGCCAGCGTCACCAGCAGCAGAAAAAAAAACGCGTCTATTACCTGTCGATGGAATTTCTGATAGGCCAGTCACTGCGCAATAATCTGCTCAATACCGGTGTATTGGAGTATGTACAGGAAGCAATCAAAGAATTAGGCAGTGAGCTGGACATCCTGATGGGCCGTGAACCGGATGCGGCCCTCGGTAATGGTGGGCTGGGGCGTCTGGCAGCCTGTTTTATCGATTCTATGGCGACCCTGGATATTGCCGCGTCAGGCCATGGCATCAAGTACGAATATGGCCTGTTCAGGCAGCAGATACAGGATGGGCGGCAGATAGAGCAACCGGATGACTGGCATTCTGCCTACTCCCCCTGGCTGATCGTCCATCCGAGCCAGGCGATGATGATCCCCATTTATGGCCGGATTGAGGAGTTGGAGGATGCCGACGGCAACTACAATCCTATGTGGATGGACTGGAAAATCATTGTTGGTATTCCACACACTTACCTGGTGTCTGGTTTTCGTAATAAAGTGGTCAACCAGTTACGTCTCTACAGCGCCAGTGCTTCCGACTCTTTTGACATGCGCATTTTTAATCATGGGGATTACATCAATGCGGTGTATCAAAAGATTGAATCGGAAAATATCTCTAAAGTGCTCTACCCTGTGGATGAAGTGCCGGTCGGTAAAGAGTTACGCCTGACTCAGGAGTACTTCCTGGTGGCGTGCACATTGCGCGATATTTTGCGTGATTTCTTTGCGAACTACTCTGATATCAAACAGCTACCGGAACGGGTGGCCATTCAAATGAACGATACCCACCCGGCGCTGACCGTGGTGGAGTTAATGCGCATCCTGGTGGATGAACAGCATATGGAGTGGGATATCGCCTGGGATCTAACCCAGCGCACCTGTGCTTTTACCAACCACACCCTGATGCCGGAGGCTCTGGAATCCTGGCCGGTGTCTCTGTTCCGGCGGGTTCTGCCGCGCCATCTGCAACTGATCTATGAGATCAACTACCGCTTTTTACAACAGGTGGAACAACTCTATCCCGAAGAGCCCCAACTCGCCGGACGGGTGTCACTTATTGAAGAGGGGGGAGAAAAACGGATTCGCATGGCCTATCTGGCGATTATCGGCAGCCATAAAGTCAATGGCGTGGCCCGATTACATTCAGAACTGATCAAAAAGCATCTGGTGCCCGATTTCTATCGCCTGATGCCGGATAAATTTACCAACCAGACCAATGGGGTGACACCCCGTCGCTGGATTCATCAGGCCAATCCCCTGCTGGCGAATTTTCTGACCGCCCATTTGGGTAAAGAGTGGATCACGGATTTAAATCACCTGGAGGCTCTCAGGGCGCTGGCAGGCAAAGAGAGTGTGATTGCTGAACTGGCGCAGATTAAACAACAGAACAAGATCAATTTAAGCCGTCTGATTGGTGAGCAGGCGGGGATCAATGTAGAGCCAACGGCGTTATTTGATTGTCAGATTAAACGTATTCATGAATATAAGCGCCAGTTACTCAATATATTGCACGTGATTTACCTCTATCAGCAAATTGTCGAACATGGCGCCACTATCACGCCGAGAGTGTGCCTGTTCGCCGGTAAGGCGGCCCCCGGCTATGCCATTGCCAAGTTAATTATTCAACTAATTAATGCAGTGGCTTCGAGGGTGAATCATGACCCACGGGTCGGTGAGCAACTGAAGGTGGTGTTTCTGGAAGATTACAGGGTATCTCTGGCAGAGCAGATCATTCCGGCGACCGATTTATCGCAACAGATCTCCACTGCTGGGATGGAAGCCTCCGGTACCAGCAATATGAAGTTCGTGATGAACGGTGCCCTGACGATTGGCACCCTGGATGGCGCGAATATCGAAATACGTGATGCGGTGGGGCAGGAGAACTTCTATCTGTTTGGTATGACAGCGGAAGAGGTGGCCCAGGCCCAAAGAAACCATCTGTCACCCTATGTATTCTATCATGCTGATTCAGGCTTAAAGCAGGCAGTCAATTCATTGATTTCAAATCAATTCACCCAGGATGAGAGCCAGTTTATGCCCATTTATAAAACCTTGCTGACCTGGGGCGATCGCTACTTTAACCTGGCGGATTTTGCAAGCTATTGCCAGGTGCAGCAACAGATAGAACAAGATTTTCTGGATACGCATCGTTGGCACCAGCGGGCACTGCTCTCCATCAGTGCGATGGGCTATTTTTCCAGCGACCGCACGATCCGGGGATACAGCCAGGAGATCTGGGGCCTGGAGGGTTAACCCCTCCCCCGCTAAATTTGAACTATGATTGAATGACGTTCAATCTGCGGGAGCCGCCTGTGCAGTTATTTGAGCAAAGGGCAGTTGAGCCTTATGAACCGCTTTCCATTCTGGTGGTGGACGATTCCCGCGGATATCGCCATCTGCTGGTGGCACTGCTGCAACAGTGGAACTACTCGGTGGCGGAAGCGGATAACGGGCAGCAGGCACTGACGCTACTGGCGCAAAAGCAATTCAATATTGTGATCACCGACTGGGAAATGCCGCACCTGGATGGTCTGGCCTTGTGCCAGGCTATCCGCCAGCAAAAATGGCCGCGCTATCTCTATGTGATCCTGCTGACCGCCCATGATACAAGTGATGATCTGATCACCGGGCTGGAGGCGGGCGCGGATGATTTCCTGGCAAAACCCCTGAATCAGGGGGAACTGCGCGCGCGTCTGCACGCGGCTGAGCGGGTGATCTCCCTGGAGGCGGAACTGGCCGCACGCAACGAAACGTTATGGCAGGCGTATCAGAAGATGGAAGAAGATCTGCAGGCGGCGGCGCTGCTGCAACGCACCATCTTACCGAATGGGCCGTTACGGGAGGGGAACTACATTGCCGACTTCCTGTTCCTGCCTTCCGATTATCTCTCCGGGGACATTTTCAATCTGTTCACTCTGGGCAGACAACATCTGGGTTTTTACAGCATTGACGTGGCGGGACATGGTGTCGGGGCGGCGATGCTATCGTTATCCGTGGCACGGCAGTTTCTGCATGGACGTGTCGCCGATCACCTGCTGCTGACAGAAAAAGAGGGGGAGGGCGGTTATCAGGTGAAGCCGCCGCATCAGGTGGTTCAGGAACTGAATCGCCGTTTCTGTCGCAGTGAATCGAATGTTATTAGCCATTTTACCCTGGTTTAT
>JBOFSC010000585.1:0-10963 GCA_051651345.1 Enterobacteriaceae bacterium | reverse complement strand
AAGGTGACGGATAAGCCTTCTCTGTTAATGTGCAAAACCGTGATTGGCTACGGTTCCCCCCATAAGGCAGGAACCGCAGAGTGTCACGGTGCACCGCTGGGGGCCAATGAGATAGCGGAGACCCGTGCTGCACTGGGCTGGTCGCATCCTCCTTTTGTGATCCCACAGGACATTTATAGCGCCTGGGATGCCAAACAGGCTGGGGCGGCGAAAGAAGCTGAGTGGAATGCGCGCCTGGCCAGCTATCGCGAGGCCCATCCGCAACTGGCGCAAGAGTTTGAACGCCGTATTGCCGGTAAGATGCCGAATAACTGGCAGCAGGATGCGCAAAAATTTGTTGCAGAGTTACAGGCCAATCCCGCCAATATCGCCAGCCGCAAAGCTTCACAGAATACGCTGGAAGCCTTGGGCAAAATCTTACCGGAGCTGCTGGGCGGTTCTGCCGATTTAGCCCCCAGTAACCTGACGATGTGGTCTCAGTCGGTGCCGCTCAATGAGAATGCGGCCGGTAACTATATCCATTATGGTGTCCGTGAATTTGGGATGTCAGCCATTATGAATGGTATCGCGCTGCATGGGGGCTTTATTCCCTACGGTGCTACCTTCCTGATGTTTATGGAGTATGCCCGCAATGCGGTTCGTATGGCGGCATTGATGAAAATTCGCTCCATTTTTGTCTATACCCATGACTCCATTGGTCTGGGAGAAGATGGGCCGACCCATCAGCCGGTTGAGCAGATGGCCAGCCTGCGCGTCACCCCCAATCTCAGCACCTGGCGCCCCTGTGATCAGGTGGAGTCTGCTGTGGCATGGCAATATGCCCTGAGCCGTGAGGATGGACCCAGCGCACTGATATTCTCGCGTCAGAATCTGCAGCAACAGCCCCGAACTGCTGAGCAGCTTGCTAATATTGCTCGTGGTGGCTATGTATTGCACGCCTGCAACGGTAAGCCGGATCTGATTCTGCTGGCGACCGGTTCCGAGGTGCAACTGGCGATGGAAGCTTGCGCTAAGCTGACAGAGCAGGGCGTCAACGTTCAGGTGGTCTCTATGCCATCGACAGATCTGTTTGACCAGCAGGATGCCGCTTATCGAGAGAGCGTTCTGCCAGCCGCTGTTACGGCCAGAGTGGTGATTGAAGCGGGTATTGCAGACTACTGGTACAAGTATGCCGGTTTGCAGGGTAAGGTCATCGGTATGCACAGCTTTGGTGAATCTGCGCCTGCAGATGTGCTGTTTAAAGAGTTTGGTTTTACCGTGGACCACGTAATGACTGCAGCCCAGTCTGTACTGAAGAAGTAACGGTTATCTTCCGGGATTTCCCCTCACTGTAAAATGACACAGGGGAAATCTCGCATTCCATTTTTTTGGTGATTAGTTTATTCTGGCTGAAGCGTTTCAGTTCTAACTGTGGCTGCATAAACGTACAGAATATGTCATGATACAGGATACGGTATTGTAACAATTGTATCCGGCTGTTTTCAAAGAGACTGTCGACAACCCATGACAGTAGCCGAACAACATACAAAAGTGAGAGGATGCATCATGTCTGTAATTAAGATGAGCGACCTGGACCTCGCGGGTAAGCGGGTATTGATTCGCGCGGATCTTAACGTTCCGATCAAAGAGGGAAAAGTGACCTCGGATGCCCGTATCCGGGTTTCCCTGCCGACAATTGAGCTGGCACTGAAGCAGGGGGCCCGTGTGATGGTCACCTCTCATCTGGGTCGACCCGTGGAAGGGGAATATGACGCGCAGTTTTCACTGCAGCCTGTGGTTGATTATCTGGCCGCCAAGCTCACTGTTCCTGTCCGTCTTGCCAAAGAGTATCTGAACGGGGTTGAAGTCGCGGCCAATGAGCTGGTGGTACTGGAAAACGTTCGCTTCAATAAAGGCGAAAAGAAAGACGATGAGACCCTGGCAAAACAGTATGCTGCCCTTTGTGATATGTATGTGATGGATGCCTTTGGTACCGCACACCGTGCCCAGGCATCGACCCATGGTGTGGGCCTGTTTGCCCCCGTCGCCTGCGCCGGTCCGCTGTTATCGGCGGAACTGGAAGCGCTGGCAAAAGCGATGGATAATCCTGCCCGGCCAATGGTGGCGATTATTGGCGGCTCCAAGGTTTCCACCAAGTTGACGGTGCTGGATTCACTTTCTAAAATTGCCGATCAGTTGATCGTGGGTGGCGGGATCGCCAACACCTTTGTGGCAGCACAAGGGCACAATGTGGGTCAATCCTTGTATGAAGCGGATCTGATTCCGGAAGCCAAACGTTTAATGGAAACCTGCCATATTCCGGTACCAACGGATGTGCGTGTGGCCACTGAATTCTCTGAAACCGCCACGGCGACCCTGAAGTCGGTTAACGATATTAAAGATAATGAACAGATCCTGGACCTGGGCGATAACAGTGCCAAAGTGCTGGTAGATATTCTGCGTCAGGCAAAAACCATCTTGTGGAACGGGCCGGTGGGCGTATTTGAGTTTGCCAATTTCCGTAAAGGCACCGAAGAGATCGCAAGGGCGATAGCAGACAGTGATGCCTTCTCCATTGCCGGGGGCGGGGATACGCTGGCGGCTATCGATCTGTTTGGCATCACAGATAAAATTTCCTATATCTCTACCGGTGGTGGGGCCTTCCTGGAATTTGTGGAAGGTAAACCCCTGCCGGCAGTGGTAATGTTGCAGGAGCGAGCAAAGCAGTAATCCGTTAGCGGGAGGAGTCCCTCCCGCTCTTACTTTCAATGACTAATGAAAACGGGGCAAGTTAACATGTCTAAAATCCTGGACTCTATCAAACCTGGTGTTGTCACCGGTAAAGATGTGCAAAAACTGTTTGCGATTGCAAAAGAGAATAACTTCGCACTGCCTGCAGTTAACTGCGTAGGCACCGATTCCATCAATGCGGTGCTGGAAGCAGCGGCGAAATCCAAGGCACCGGTGATTGTGCAGTTCTCCAATGGTGGTGCGGCATTTATCGCCGGTAAAAGTGTGAAGATGGAGGGGCAGGGGGCAGCCATTGCCGGTGCCATTTCTGGTGCGCAGCATGTGCATCTGATGGCAGAGCACTATGGTGTGCCTGTGCTGGTTCATACTGATCACTGCGCCAAAAAACTCCTGCCCTGGCTGGATGGCTTGCTGGATGCCGGTGAGAAGTACTTTAAGGAGCATGGTAAGCCGCTGTTCTCTTCCCATATGATCGACCTGTCAGAAGAGCCTCTGCAGGAGAACATTGCTATTTGTGCCCGTTATCTGCAGCGCATGGCAAAAATGGGTATGACTCTGGAGATAGAACTGGGTTGTACTGGTGGCGAAGAGGATGGTGTCGATAACACGCATCTGGATAACTCTGCGCTCTACACCCAGCCGGAAGATGTGGCCTACGCTTATGAAGAGCTGAGCAAGGTCAGCCCGCAATTCACTATCGCGGCCTCTTTTGGTAACGTACATGGTGTCTATAAGCCAGGTAACGTGCAGTTAACGCCGAAAATCCTCGATAACTCACAAAAGTATCTGTCACAGAAGCATAATTTACCGGCTAACTCCCTGGATTTCGTGTTCCATGGCGGTTCAGGCTCCAGCCCGGCGGAGATCAAAGAGGCTGTCGGTTACGGTGTGATCAAGATGAACATCGACACCGATACCCAGTGGGCCACCTGGGAAGGGGTGATGAACTACTACAAAGAGAATCAGGCTTATCTGCAGGGGCAATTAGGTAACCCGGAAGGTGAGCATAAACCTAACAAGAAGTATTACGATCCGCGTGTATGGCTGCGTGCCGCACAGACTTCTATGGTGTCCCGTCTTGAGCAGGCATTCCGTGAGTTGAATGCCATCGACGTGTTATAATTGATTCTTGCTCCTTTTGTCAGGCCCGTTACGGGCCTGACTGCTCTCCAACTGATCATCATCAGTATCAAAACAGATTGTTTTTTGTGTCAATAATAGAGGTTTACCTCCAATGGAACAGTTAGATCTTGCAAAAGATGTCTCAAAATTAGCTGGCTGGTTGCAGAATAATCAACAGTTACTGCTGGAATATGCGGTCAATATTGTGGCAGCCATGGTGATCCTGATTGTGGGGGCCTTTATTGCCCGAATGCTGGCTAATGGGGTCAACCGCCTGATGCAGGCCAGAGGCGTTGATTCCACTATCAGCCACTTTCTGGCGATGTTACTGCGCTACACCATTTTAGCCTTTACCCTGCTTGCGGTACTGGGGCGTCTGGGGGTTCAGACCACTTCTATTATCGCGGTGATGGGTGCCGCCGGTTTGGCTATCGGTCTGGCATTACAGGGTTCACTGGCGAACTTTGCTGCGGGTGTCTTGCTGGTGGTTTTTCGACCGATCAAGGTGGGTGAACTGATTCAGGTGGGTGCCATTACCGGTACGGTTGATAGTGTGCAGATTTTCTCCACCACATTAACCACCGGGGATAATAAAGTGGTTATCATTCCCAACGGTAAAGTGATTTCCGGTGAGATTATCAATTTTTCCCGCCAGCCACAGCGCAGAGTGGATCTGCTGATCGGGGTCAGTTATAACGCCGATATTGAGATTGTGAAATCTGTTCTCAACAACGTGATTGCTCAGGACGCGCGCATATTGCAGGATAAGGGTGTCACTATCCGTCTAAGCGAGCTGGCGGATTCAGCAATGAACTTTGTGGTCAGAGTCTGGGTCAATACCGATGAATATTGGGCGGTCTATTACGATCTGCTGGAGAATATCAAAAAGGCGCTGGATGCGAACCGTATTGATATTCCCTATCCGCAAATGGACGTGCGTGTTGTTTCAAGCCAGCAGATGCGTATGTAATCAGTTATTAGTAAAACTTATAGACTATAAGATTTTTTCGTTCGGAATTTATAATCTTCCTCAGTAAGCTGGATAGCACATCAACAGAGAGGAGTTGTAGTATGCTTTCAGCTTATATACAGGGGATGGCTCTTGGAGCCGCGATGATTATCCCGCTTGGACCGCAGAATATGTTGGTGATGAATCAGGGAATACGGCGCCAGCATCATTTGACAGTGGCCTCTCTCTGCTCGCTTTCGGATATTATTCTGATCTGCGTCGGGGTTTTTGGTGGCAGTCTGCTGTTAAGTCAGTCACCTCTGTTGTTGATGCTGCTCACCTGGGGCGGCACACTGTTCCTGCTATGGTATGGCTGGGGGGCATTAAAAAGTGTCTGGCGCCAGCAGTGGCAGCCGGTGCAGCAAGAGAGTGCCCGTGGGCGTCGGGCGGTGATCCTGACCCTGATGGCGGTGACCTGGCTTAATCCCCATGTCTATCTGGATACGGTGGTGATTCTTGGCAGCATTGGTGGTCAGCTCCCCTCATACCAGCGTCTGGGATTTGCGGGTGGCGCGATAACGGCATCGCTGTGGTGGTTTTTTTCCCTGGCGCTGATGGGGGCCTGGCTCTCTCCCTGGTTAAACAGGGCGATGGCGCAACGCATTATCAACCTGCTGGTTGTGGTGGTGATGTGGAGTGTTGCATTTCAACTGGCAAAGCGGGGGATCGCGATGCTAACAATAAATGGAGGGATCGCAACCTGAAACCTTTTATAAGGGGGAATGATGAAACTGGTATCGATGATTTTTGCTGCGGGCATGGCACTGATGGCCACAGTGGCCTTGGCGGCGGATATGCCTGCAGGTCCTTATATCTCTACGATGGGCAGCGCTACCATTGATGTGGTACCGGATATGGCGACACTACAGATCGATGTGACGGTATCAGCAAAAGATGCCGTTACCGCCAAGAAAAAAATCGATGAGCGTGTTGCACAGTATCTCTATTTTCTGCAAAAGCAGGGTGTTGATAAAAAAGATATCGCCTCTGCTAATTTGCGTACCCAGCCCGAATATGACTATCGTAAAAATGGCGAGCGGGTGTTAAAGGGTTATCAGGCGATACGTGCTGTCGAAGTGAAAGTATTGAAGCTGGATCACCTGAGCACGATTTTGGATGGTGCTTTGCAGGCTGGCTTAAATGAGATCAACAGGGTGGAACTGGGTGTGGCTAAGCCAGAACTGTACCGTGCAGAGGTCAGAAAAAAGGCAATTGCTAATGCTATCGCTCAGGCCCGGGATCTGGCTGAAGGCTTCGGCGCCAAACTGGGGCCGGTGTATAGCATCAGCTATCGCACTAACAGCGCACCGCCTGCAGTGGGACGCATCATGATGGCTATGCCAGAAGCGAGCAGCGATGCAGCAGGGGCAGAAACCTATCAGCAGAAGAATATCACCTTCAGCGATCAGGTAGATGTGGTCTTTGATCTGGATCGCTGATACCCGTCGTCGAGCATCTTAGTGGCTCATTCCTGCTGTAACACCTGATGACCATATTTAAGCAGGGAGCTGGTGATCATGCGTATCAGACGGCTCTCCGGTGCAAAACGGTGCCAGTAGAGGGTTCGTCTTTGATATAACCCCGGCGTCAGGTTAATCAGACTCCCCTCCTTCAGTTCCTTTGCGATCTGCAGGCTGGGGATCATACAGCAGGCGACCCCCAGGCGGGCTAACTGCACAAAAGCCTCGGATGAATTGACAATATGGCAGGGAATGCTGCCGGGGGAGAGCTCAAAGTGCTGTTGCAAAAACATCTGGTGCATATCATCCAGATGGTCGAAGGCAACCGCAGGCGCTTCGAGTAACCTGGCACGGGTGACGCCTCCCCGGAAATAGTGGCGTGCAAATTGCGGTGAAGCCACAAACAGATAATCCATCGCGCCCAGCTTATCGTGCAGGCAACCGGGCAAAGGTTGCTGTTGAATACTGATAGCTCCCACCACCTCACCCCGGCGTAGTCGCTCCTGAGTGCGGGTTTCATCCTCAATTAACAGAT
Source organism: Enterobacteriaceae bacterium (assembly GCA_051651345.1). GTDB lineage: Bacteria > Pseudomonadota > Gammaproteobacteria > Enterobacterales > JBOFSC01 > JBOFSC01. Next base: position 4,107 of record JBOFSC010000585.1, on the reverse strand, counting down.
TCAGACGCATCGAAGTCTCGCCTAATACCGGCTGCAGGGCGGGAAGTAACCAGGTGGCCAGGCTGTCGGCATTGACCGCCAGGGAGATCAACAGGGCGGCATCGCTGTCACTGCCACCCAGCCACTGTTCCTCCAATAACTCCACCTGATGCAGAAGTGCCAGTAACTGTTGTCCCAGCTCGGTGGGGCGTGGTGGCAATGTACGCACGATCAGTGGTTGTCCCAACTGTTTTTCCAGTTGTTTAATCCGCTGCGAGATGGCGGATTGGGTCAGGCACAGCTTAGTGGCTGCGCGTTCAAATCCCCGTTCCCGGATGACGGCATCGAGTGCTTGTAAATTGCGATAATCAGGACGTTTCATAGAGTGGTATGATTGCCAGTCAGAACTTAAAGTACTTAGGGTATAATAGGCGCACTTTTTATTAACGGAAACTAAAAAAGTCATGAACCAGCAAGAATTGAAAAAGGCAGTGGGTTGGGCCGCCCTTGAATATGTCAAGTCTGGCAGCGTTATCGGCGTGGGCAGTGGTTCGACAGTAGCTCATTTTATCGATGCTCTGGGCTCCATTCGCGGGCAGATCGATGGTGCGGTCTCCAGCTCTGAAGAGTCCACCCGCCGCCTGAAGGCTTACCATATTCCTGTTCTGGACTGTAATGAAGTGGATTCCCTCGATCTCTATGTGGATGGTGCGGATGAAATTAATTACCAGATGCAGATGATTAAAGGCGGTGGTGCCGCATTGACGCGGGAAAAAATCGTGGCAGCTATCTCTCGTCAGTTTATTTGTATCGTCGATGAGAGCAAACTGGTGCGGGTATTGGGTCAGTATCCTCTGCCGGTGGAGGTGATCCCCATGGCGCGCTCTTACGTGGCTCGGGAACTGGTGAAGCTGGGAGGCCAACCGGTCTATCGTCAGGGGGTGGTGACGGACAATGGCAATGTGATCCTGGATGTTCACGGCCTGGCTATCGCAGCGCCCATGACACTGGAAGATAAAATTAATGCTATTGCGGGTGTGGTGACGGTGGGGCTGTTTGCCAACCGTGGCGCGGATCTGGCCCTGATTGCCGCAGCAGGCGATATTAAAGTGATGGGAAAAGGTGGAGATCTCGCCTGATAGCTATTGCTAATCAGAAGTTTTTTGTTAACGTATCAGTGTAATAAGTGCGTCGTATGGTGCAACAGTGCATGGTACCTGGGTTATCAGACCCGCCGTGAACCCATCCCTGGGGGCTCGAACTTGCCGCGTCCTGCGGCAAACGGTCTGATAACCCAGGTACCATGCACTGTTGCACTTTTCGAGTACTGTTTTAAAAGTAGATATCCCCTGTTGTGGGGAGGGTCTGTTGGGTGCCGTATATAAGGATTAGATCGAATGGCAATAGCGTCACAGGAAAAAGATAAGATTAAGTTTCTGCTGGTTGAGGGAGTCCACCAAAGTACTCTGAACAGTTTGCAACAAGCGGGATATCACAATATTGAATACCATAAAGGGGCGCTGAGTACTGAAGCGCTGAAAGAGGCGATCAGGGATGCACACTTTGTGGGTATCCGCTCCCGCAGTCAACTGACCGAGGAGATTTTTGCAGAGGCGCAGCAGTTGCTGGCGGTAGGGTGTTTTTGTATCGGTACCAATCAGGTTGATTTAGGGGCGGCATTAAAGCGCGGGGTACCGGTGTTCAACGCGCCTTTTTCCAATACGCGCTCAGTGGCTGAAATGGTCCTTGGGGAGATCCTGCTGTTGATGCGTCGCATTCCGGAGGCCAATGCCCGGGCCCATCGTGGGATCTGGAGCAAAAAAGCGGAAGGATGTTATGAGGCTCGGGGCAAAACCTTAGGAATTGTCGGTTACGGACATATCGGTACCCAACTGGGGATTCTGGCGGAATCTATCGGTATGCAGGTGCAGTTCTATGATATTGAAAATAAGTTGCCTTTGGGAAATGCGCACCAGGTCAATACCCTGTCTGCTTTGCTGAGCAGCAGCGATATCGTTTCACTGCATGTGCCGGAAACCGCCTCGACGCAGAATATGATCGCTGAGCGCGAGTTGGCACAGATGAAAGCCGGTTCGATTCTGATCAACGCGGCGCGCGGCACTGTCGTGGATATTGCAGCATTATGTTCCGCTCTTGACAGTAACCACCTGTCTGGCGCGGCCATAGACGTTTTTCCTGAGGAGCCGGAAACTAACAGCGACCCCTTCCGCTCTGCACTGTGTCAGTTTGATAATGTGCTGCTGACCCCGCATATCGGCGGGTCAACTCAGGAAGCGCAGGAAAATATTGGCAGCGAAGTGGCCGGTAAGCTGGTGAAATACCTGGATAATGGGTCAACTCTCTCCGCAGTGAATTTCCCTGAGGTGGCATTATCCATGCACAGCCCGACAGTGAGTCGTTTGTTACATATTCATGAAAACCGTCCGGGGATTATGAATCAGATTAACCAAATCTTTGCTGCAGAAGGCATTAATATTGCGGCTCAGTATCTGCAGACTCATGCTGAGATCGGTTATGTGGTGATCGATGTGGAAACGGTTCGGGCAGAAGATGCGCTGCAACATATGCTTGCGATACCAGGTACCATCCGCGCGCGAATGTTGCGCTGAGGTGCTGCGCTAAGATTTGTAACAGTGCTACGGGCTGTTACAATAAATTACAGCATGGTTTGTTAACCTTCATATACTGAATAAGAAATCTGAATTTTTAATTTCCCCTCTTCCGCAAACGGGCGAGGGGATTGAGCTATATCCAATCAATTTGAAGATGCAGTTGGCTCCCTCCCCTGCCAAGGGGAGGAGTAACTGCAATTCGAAAGACGAAGGGTATACGCAGCATAATAAAAGTCAGGACGCGCACTAATCCCTTGTTTCGATTACTGTGGTTGAGGTTTATTATGCGTATGCGTTCCATTCAGCGAAGCCCTGTCATTGAAGTTGCCCAGCAGCATATTGCTACCCAGAGCAATCTGGATGAGCTGTTTCACAACAATCCCCTCCTGTCACAAGTCAGAGATGCCGCCCGCTATCTGTTCAAAACTCTGGGGGTTCAAGCGGATGCCGATACGGGGATCGGGGAGAATCTGACCCAGGCGGAGACCATTGAAATGTCCCATGTGCTGGCGAAAGCGTTGCTCTGTACCCCGGTCAATGCGGATAAGGCCCATATGGATACCCATTGCCAGATAGAGGGGCACGATATCCATATTCAAAGTGGCCTCAATGCACGAGTTGCAGTGACTCTGGACCAGCAATATGATAATAGCCTGATTTTTGATGTTTCCTTTGCCGAAGTGGTGGCCAAACTGCAGGCCAGCAGTGAGTGGCGCACATTACTGCTCCAGGGGGACAGCGTCAACGCAAAGCAGATGGAGGCGCAACTGCTGCAAAAACTGCAGCAAAGCCACCCGGCAGGTGAGGCGCGTCGCATGGTTCGCTATCTGGCTAACCCTGAGAATGTGGTCCCCTAGCAACTTCTGCAGCAGACGCTACAGCAAGTGGGACAACAGGTCAATAAAGGGTCAGGCCACACCTTTTTTTGCCAGGATATTCTGACGTTTCCTTATAAGTCACCGGAGTTGTCGGATAAGATCAGTCACCTGCAAAAAGGCGATAAGCTGATAGTGCCTGTGACACTCAGACCCAAAGAGATCGGTTTGTTGTGTATAGAGTGTGCAGGAGAGGGAAAAGTTGCGGAGATGACCGTCTTCGACAGCACGCAGTATTCCATCGAGATGGTCAGATCACTGTATGAAGAGGTGTTTAGCGGTTTGAAAATCCCGCAGGAACATTTAAATACATTAAAAATATTTCATCCTGCCTTTAAAGGTGCGGCAGGCCACCACCACGACGGTGCGGTTCATGTGATCCTGATAATGAACTATTTGCGGCAAAATGCGATGACAGCCCGGCGCGCCTACCATGAGTATGCCCATGAAATTAAACAGTATGAGCATGAAGCGCAGAAAATGAAGAAGCTGGCCATGACAGCGGAGGAGCTGCATGCCGCCGGTGAACATGTTGCCAGGCAGGTGAGAAGCGCTTACACCAGGCTGATAGCTACAGTTTAAAGCAACGTTTAGCTCGGAAACAGGTGGAGGGGGGGGGG
>JBOFSC010000584.1:0-2170 GCA_051651345.1 Enterobacteriaceae bacterium | reverse complement strand
CCGGATGGTATTGGCCTCAGACTCAAAATTAATCAGAACATCACCGAGACCCCGCTCAACAAACGTGGTGGTTGCCCCTCTTCCGCCCACATCAAATACGGCGACATTACCCAGGAAGCGCCCCATCCAACTGCGAATTTTCTGCTGGTCATTACCTGTGGCTTGCTGCTGTGCACCCCAGGCCGCCAGGTAGGTATAACGACCATTACCGGAGGTTTTGGGGTTGGGAAATATCAGTTTGATATCTTCACGCACCAGATCTTGCCAGTCATGAATCTGCTTAGGATTGCCTTTGCGCACCAGAAAAGCCATGGTGGAATAGTAGGGGGAACTGTTATTGGGCAGACGGCTTTGCCAGTCAGCAGGTAACAGTTTGCCACGGTCATGCAGGGCCTGAATATCGGTTACCTGATTGTAGGTGACCACATCGGCACGCAGCCCTTGTAAAATGGCGACCACCTGACGGGAGGAACCGGCATGTGACTGCTTAATCGTGATCGGCTCTCCGCTCTGCTGCTGCCACTGTTTTTCAAACAGAGGATTTAATTCGGCAAACAACTCACGGGATACGTCGTATGAGCTGTTGAGTAACTCCTTACTGCCCGCAGAAACCGCCAGCAGCAACAGCGCCAATACTCCCCCTTTTAATATGATTTTGTTCATCTGATTCTCCATGTCTGTCACAGGCTGCTGTGGCAACAATTCCACCAGCAATTTATACCTCCAGTGTATTTATAATCAGATGCAAACATATAATGTTTTTATATAACATTTGGGTATGAGTACTAACTAAAGGGTATATGAGCTATAGCCTTGAGGACTGCCCACTTTTAAATATCAGCCCTTACTTAGCCTGCCATATAATCGCGCTCACTTTCCACTGTGCCAGGATATTATCAGGGGGCATTAATTCTGTCGGGCCAGACCACTCTCCGGTAAACCGATAACTCACCTGTGGGCTCTGGGGAGAACGGCAGATGACGCTGTTATCGTCTTCCCCTTTCTGGCAAACATCGAAGGCCTTCTGATAAATTTTACTAAACAGTGTGCCCAGTTTCACATCCCAGGCGGTGGCAATACGGGGATCCTGCACCTCTATGCCCTGTACCGTCCCCCCGCTCTGCCCATAAAGGGTCAGCAGGACGTTGTTGTCCTTGTCCAACGACTGGAAAAATTGTTGGATCTTATTGTGATAGATACCCACACCCTCCTGTAAGGGATAGTGATTATCCAGCGCCTGCTGTAACTTCGCCTTATTCATCGAGCTCTGCGCGCCTATCGGACCCAAACCATTGGCAGAGATCTGCAAATCGCCGCTATCCGAACCCATAAAAGGCAACATATTGAGCCAGGATGTAGAGCACCCCGTGACCAGCAGCGGTATCGCCAACAACACCCCGCGCACAAAATTCATAACTATCCTCCACATATCATAAAATTTAATAAATTAAGATCAAATGAGCAATAAATGCTGTTTATTTTTAACATTTTTGCCTTTATATTGACCAATTATTCGTTAACATATTTAACCATTTCTATGGCTACAGGCTTTATATGAAAGAAAAACATCCCCCCATGACCCAGGAAACCTCGGAGAGCGACAGCGAATTTCCCGGTTTGCGTCGGGACCTCAACAATCGCCATATTCAACTTATCACTATTGGAGGTGCCATCGGGGTCGGCCTGTTTATGGGTTCAGGGCGAGGTATCAGCCTGGCCGGGCCCTCGATTCTGCTGGCTTACCTGGTCATTGGTCTGTTTCTCTTTTTTGTCATACGTGCCATGGGGGAGCTATTACTCTCCAACCTTCACTATAAATCCTTCCGCGATTTTACCGGAGATATTGTGGGCCCCTGGGCCGGTTTCTTTATGGGCTGGACCTACTGGTTTTGCTGGATTGTCACCGGCATCGCCGAAGTGGTGGTGGTGTCAGCCTATATGCATTTTTGGTTTCCCGACCTGCCAGCCTGGATCTCCTCTTCTGCCTGTGTCGTGCTGCTACTGCTGTTTAATCTGGCCACGGTCAAAATGTTTGGTGAACTTGAGTTCTGGTTCGCTCTGGTGAAGATTGCCGCCATTGTCATCCTGATAGTGATGGGCTTAGGCATGGTTATCTTCAAGTTCCACTCTCCTTCCGGTACCGTTGCTTCAGTGTCCCATCTGTGGAACG
>JBOFSC010000583.1:0-2233 GCA_051651345.1 Enterobacteriaceae bacterium | reverse complement strand
ACCGGCATCACTTTTTCTATCTCTTTCACCATCGTTGCCCCGCAACGTGTGCAAGTGCCTCATGTGGAAGTGAGGATCGCCGCAGTGACGCCAGCTTTTTGTAATATCATGGCGATATCGGCACCAAACTGACGGGCATTGGCCACAGAGGTGCCGTTACCCACGGTGGTGAAAAATCGCGGCAGCAATTTACCAATACGTCCCTCTTTCTCCAGCTCGCGCAGCACATCCACCGGCAACACCCGGTTCGGATCGTTATTACAGGCGACCGGATCGTAACCACCATGGGCCGTTTCATGGGTTTCACTACTCAGTTTATTCACCCCCTCCAGTGAGTACTCACCAAAGCGCGAGGCACTGGAGGATTCGATATGATCCGGATTGCCTTTAGGCACCACACCGCCGGAAGTCACCAGGGCAATGGTCGCCGTACTCAGATCCAATACCGGTGGCTGTGGTTCAACCCGATCAAATACCGGCATCGGATATTCCGTGGTGAAACTCTCGCCACGCAATTTGCGTGTCAGCATCTCCACGGCCCGCTTTGCCCCATTATCGTTGGCAAAATAGTTGATACGAACGCCACGCGGCAGGTATCCTCCCTCTTCTGGCGTACCCAACTGGCCCTTTGTGTCAATAAAACGTTTAATCAGTGCCACCATGGCTGGCAACGCCGTGCGCATACTGGCGGCGCTGTTACCGGTTTCAACCGCATACATCCAGGGGCGATACAGCTCATAGCCCGGATTTTCCGGATAGATTCCGCTAATCACCGGAATTCCCATCTCTGCCGCCACCTGGGCCACCTGGCCGCAGGCCATACCGTAACGTCCGGCGTTAAATGCCGGTCCTGCCACCACCAGATCAGGCTTGTTCTTCAGGAGCGCATCGCGGATAAACTGCTTGCTCTTGTCGACATTCTCATTGAAGTAGCTGTCACCACAGATAATAGTGGCCACAATTTCGCCGCTACCCTGCAGCATTTTCTGCATTTGTTGGCCGATACCCACCCCTCCCGGATGGATCTCCGCTGGCAAATCGGCAGCTTCTTCCCCACCTTTCTGACCAAAAAACTGATTGATATAGTGCAATATATGTAGACTCATACCTTGCGCTCCTGTTAACCGCTATACGCTGACAAAGTGTGCAGCCCCAACTCACTGGTCGCTCCGGTGATCGCCTGCAGCTCCACGGTGATACTGCCATCCGGATGCAAACTGCCGTCAAAACCGCCCGCGATCATATTGGTAAAGGTGTCATGGCCTATGATCCGCTGCATCGGCGGCAGAGTGATCAGCTCATTGGCATTGCCCGCCGTGACCACCGCATCGGCAGCAGGATGAGCATCCGCCAGGGATTGACTCGCACCATTACGCCCGGCGTATTCATCCGTCAGTAATACGGTTTTAATTCCCAACGCTTCCAGCTTACGGCAGTTCATCATCAGGTCGGCATCCGGGTTACCAAAGCCCTCTTCACTGATAATCGCCCCCTGTAAACCCATCTGTTGCGCCAGTTTGGCTACCATATTAGAGGAACGCTCCTTATCGCTGAGCGTGACGTTCTCATTGCTGACGATCACCCCGACAAAGTTGATATCTTTGCCATGGCGCTGATAAAGCTCATCGATAATCGGATTGTTTTGATGGCTCCAGGTGGTGTTTTTATCGCAGGCCGAGACGCAGTTACCACTCACGATGGCCCCATCCATGGCCTCGGTGGGATACATCAGGGTAGGCAGGATATTTTTGACATCGACACCATAAAACCAGGTGTCATGTAATAGTCCCTGGCTCTGTAGCATGTACACATAGCCCACTGCGGGCAGATGAGGATAGTGTGACCGTTGATCCGCCAGGGTCTCATAGCAGACACTGTTGTGCGCAGGAACCTCTTTCACCTGTTCAGCCACCCAACGCGCTGTCATCAGCCCCACCCGCCGCAGCACCGCTTCATGCTGATATTGGTTACAACCGGGCTCCACCTCGATGCGCAGCACCAGATTAGACAGGCTTGAATAGGGACTGTAAGCAGCACCGGGGCCACTCATATCAATAATCCCCTCCTGAAAGCCCACCACTTTACCGGTGGTGACCACTGCAATACCCTTCAGCGCCAGGGTTTTCCCCTCACCCACCATGCCCTCTTCCCCGCTGTTAAAGCCAGGAAAACAGCAGCCGCCACCACTCAGTTTAACCCTCGGTTCTATCACATCCTTCACCGGCATAATGCG
>JBOFSC010000582.1:0-3839 GCA_051651345.1 Enterobacteriaceae bacterium | reverse complement strand
CATGGGCACATTCACTGACACCACGGGGGCGCATTCCGTGATGCCATAGCCCTCCAGAATACGGATACCAAAACGCTCCTGCCAGATCTGCCGGGTGCTCTCCGCCAGTTTTTCCGCACCGGCTATCACATAGCGCAGGCAGTAAAAGTTATAGGGGTGAGCGTGGCGCGCATAATGGCCCAGGAAGGTGGAGGTGCCAAACAGTACGGTGCAGCTGCGATCATAGATCAACTCTGGCACAATTTTATAGTGCAGCGGGTTAGGGTAGAGAAATGTCTGGCAGCCACTCAGTAGCGGGGTTAACAAGCCTGCGGTTAAACCAAAGGCGTGAAACAGCGGCAGAGCGCACATAAAATTGTCGCGAGAGGTAAAATCCGCCACGGTACGAATCTGCTCAACATTCGCCAACAAACTTTTATGGGAGTGCACCACGCCCTTGGGTGTCCCTTCGGAACCGGAGGTAAACAGAATCAAGGCATTGTCTTCGGGGGCTTGCGCTATGGCTGCCCGGGCCGGAAACAACAGATGCCACAGTATCCAGGCTTTATCCTGCCAGGTCACTTTGGTTTTCAGGTCTTCTAAAAAGTACCAGCGTACCTGGGAGGTGGACTGGGGAAAATGATCCAGTTTGGCCGCGTTTAAAAACTGCCGTGAAGTGATAATGGTAGCAATAGAGCCTGCTTTAATCGCGTTATTGAGACCATTGATCCCGGCGGTATAGTTAAGCATCGCGGGCACCCGCCTGCGCAGGGAGAGGCCGAAAATCGTGGCGGCAGTCGCGATCATATTGGGCAGCAGCAGGCCCACATTGTCTCCGGGCCGAGTCAGGGGCTCCATAAGACGGGCGATGCCCAGAGACTTTTTTAGCAACGAGCGATAACTGTCTGGCTGCAGGGTGATATCTTCAATGCAGCGATGGCGGCTGCCGTAGCAAGATTGGGCGGCCAGCAGGGCTTCGTACAGCGTATGCTGGCTGCGGGTCTGCATCCTGGCGTTCATCATAATCTGATGCAACATAACACCGGCGATTTCACGGCGTTTTTTGGCGGTATCGGCCTGTGGCATGGGGATCTGAGTCGCTGGCAGGAATGTGATTTCCACTGGCGGCAACAGACGACGGCGAAATACCCCTTTTAACCGACTAAATAAGCTGAACTCCGGGCCTTCTAAACGCACCGGCACCAGTGTGGCACCGGTTCTGGCAGCCACCAATGCGGCACCATCGTAAACCTTCATCAAAGAGCCGGTTTTACTGATGCGGCCTTCAGGAAAGATCACCACCGGGCGACCCTGTTCCACCAGGCGGGCCAGGGATTTAATGGCCATGGGGTTGGCTGAATCCAGGGCGGCAAAGGTGGCCCAGCGTGACAAGAACCGCAGCGTCCAGTGGTCTAAATAGTGTGAGTAAACCGCAAACACCGGTTGTACCGGCAGAAACAGGGCCAGCAGAATCCCATCCAGAAAAGAGACATGGTTTGGCACAATTAACACTTTATCGGCATTAAAAGCGGATTTATCTCCGCTGACCTTAACGCGGAACAGAATTTTAAAACCCTTGCGAAACAAAGAAATAACCATCAACAACCTCGTGAGAAAATCCTTATTGATAATTCTGAGCGCTGAGACCCCAGTGACAGGTGTCGGCTAAAAGAAAAGATACTGCCATGGTTATCAGGGGGATACAATGTAAAAAGCACAGGGATATATATCCGCTGGCAGCTAACGGATGAGGTGGTTATTCGAATTGCGGTCAGGCTATGGGTCGCATGGCCCGCCATTTTCACACATAGTTGCCTTGATCCAGCCGTACATATAACTGATTTTGGTAAATCGGCTTGGCCAGGAGTCGTGAGCAAATCCACTATGGTCATCGGGCCCCGCTGTCAGTATCCCCAGTAATTTGAGACATAATAGGGATCGATATCAGGGGAAGCATAAAGGCCGAAAAGAATCTGCATATCCTGGGGCTTATCGGGTGCTATGCAGTGGGCCGCCGTCAGGACCCAATGAGGGTCTATCAGTGCGCCACCACAGAAGATATCATCCAGCACCAGATGTTGTTTGTTTTTGGCAAGGACAGCAAACCAGGGAAACTCACCACGATTCGCCTTGCGCCCACCTGAAATGGAAACAGAGGTAAGCGCGCTCTGAGCCTGGGAGATATTTTCTGTCACCACAGCCAGCAGGCAGAGAACAATAAGAAACTTTGTCATATCAGTCGGCCATCTGTTGTCTATTCATTAATGCAATCTCCGGTTGCGCACATGGCCCCCCCTGTTCACACATGGTGGCCCTGATCCAGATATACAGAAAGTCTGCCCGAGTGAACTTACTCGGCCAGGAGTCTTTGTTAAAGCCCGTTTTGTCACGCGAGCCCACACTCAGGATACCGAGTAGCGTCGGGTTGCCATGCCACCAGGAGATAAAGGGTCTACCGGAATCGCCGGGTTCAGGGGAAATATAGGTGTTAGTGAATCCGGCACAAAACTGTATGCTACTGTCTACGGGATAGCCAAAGTATCGACAGCTACTGGTTGGTACTATGGGCAGGGTTGCCGCCTGTAAAAACATGGCCGGGACGTCAGGGGCCCTTTGACCGAATCCCATAATGGTACCAAACATCCCTTTTTCGGCTTTAACCTGGGGAAAGAGCGATATCGGTTGAAAAGTGTCGGGCACGTTCTGGGCTAACTTTAACAAAGCTGCATCGGCTACTTTTGCTCCTGGTCCTGCGTAGGGATAAAACTGCGCTATCTCAATTGGGGTATAATCAGGATCGATATCAGGTGACATATTGAGGCCCAGCAGTGCGACTATTTGTTGGGGTGTCTCATTTTTGAGACAGTGCGCTGCGGTTAGTACCCAATTGGAACCTATCAGCACTCCCCCACAAAACTGCTCTTCTGAGAATGGAGGATCCTCTTTTTTGGCAATGGCGACAAAATAAGGAAACTCATCTCGCTCTGCATCTCTGCCACCTGAAATCGCCACCCCGGTCAGAGCAAAAGCAGGAGGAGGAAGCTCAATCCAGGTAAACAGTATAGAGATAGCGAGAACAGCCCATCTCATATCAACCTCCTGATACCGATTAAACGTATGTATGCAGAAATTTTGATTATGAGTTTGGACGCTGACACAGACAAAGATTTGATTATTCTATCGGCGGCCATAAATCCGCCGAATGTTTATATAGCCTCCTGTGCCATTGGCATCGTTATTACTCCTGTTAATTGAGTCCACCAAAGCGCTGATAGTAGCTGCTACCCGGGGGCGGCAGGAAACCAATAGTGGTCTCGGCGTGTTGGCTGATATACGATTTTAACCCTGGTGGCCTGTCAGGAGTCGGATTTACACCCGGTAACAAAATGATACGGATTGTGCTGATTGCTCCGTTGCTCTCAATCATCAACCGTGGAATAAGTCTGCTGATAATAAAGTCGGACAATCGTTTCATGGGGGTGTAAAATGATTAACTTTCAATTAAATATCCTGGCCTTTTGCGCTTTCTGTTTTTGCAGTATGGCTACTTTCGCCTATACCGTTAACAACTCAACGGGCGTAAATATCCACTATTGTGACTCCGGTCCTCTGGAGTTTTGCAATGACCCGACGGGGATGGATGTTGATATTCCAGCGAGTGGGAATGCAGTATGTGATCCCAGTAAAACAGGATGCTACAACAATATCGATCCTGTGGTCATTATTATACGTAGGATCTTTAGGATCAACCAACTGATAACGATAGAAAAAATGACGTATTTTTAGAAAAAAGAGTGGAAAGTGTGCTGTGATCATGATCAAATGATCATTCGCCAAAACAACCAACACAACCACAGCAC
>JBOFSC010000581.1:0-7853 GCA_051651345.1 Enterobacteriaceae bacterium | reverse complement strand
CCATATGGAGGCTTTACCTGTCTGTCTGCACAAAAAGCAGCATTTCCGCGAGCTGATACAGCGTGCCCTGCTATTCAGTCAATCTTATCCCGAGGCTTTGCTGAAGGCGGAGATTCGTAAAAGTCTGCGCCATGACATTCTCGATGCCCTGGCCGAACTGATGCAGGATTCGCTGCAACAGCAACAGCCTGCCCGTGGAGAAAGTAAAAGCCGCCTGCTGGCCCGTAAAGCGCGTGAATTTGTTCTGGCTAACCCCTATGAAAATATTACGGTGGCCGATCTGGTCGATCATTTAAAAGTATCGCGCCGCACCTTACAAAACAGTTTTCTTAAAGTGTTTGATATCACGCCCCTCAATTATCTCAGAGCCATACGGCTTAATGCCGTACGCCGTGAGCTGCAGTCGGAAACGTCCTGCTATCACACCGTTCAGGATGCGGCCATGGCTTGGGGTTTCTGGCACCTGAGTCAATTTGCCGCCGACTACCGTCTGTTCTTCGCTGAAAAGCCCTCGGATACCCTGGCCACCCGAGGGCGTCTGCAAAAAATCTGGCAACGTCAGACAGCCGTGACTCAGTGCTGACGCAGGTATTCCAGACGGTTACCCGCAGCCTGGTACTGCAGGATCTGACTGATCTTTTCCACCACGACGGCTCCGGCCTCAAGCGGTGGCAATCCTCCCTGATAAATATTTGAAATCACCGTGTATTCATAGCGAATATCGTCATTACCGCTAAAATCCGCCGCCAGCCTGCGACTGGCCTGATCCGGCAGACGATAAAAGAGATAGGCTGACAGGCTGCGCGAGGCCAGGGCATCCCCGCCGGGGCGTTCACCAATTAAAATCACCAACACTTTAGGTTGTACCAGCTCGCCGATGGATTCCGCCAGTTTGACCCGACCATAAGGTGCCAGAATAGGTTGGCCCAGGCTGTAACCTCTGCCCTGCAGCCCATCACGCAGTATCGGCAGCAATTGCGGGATATTGTGGTGTACCGCTTCCGCACTCAGGCCATCGGAGACAATGATCTGCACGTCCTGATGTTCCGGGCTTAGCTGTTGCGCGGCTGTTTGTGCCAGGAAGGCCCCCAGTTCCGGATCATTTAAGTGGCTCTCTTTATCTGTGGCACCGGTCGCCAGATGGCGGAAGTTGATGTCACCCAGTTCCTGCTCACGAATTTCAGCATAGATCGCTTCACGGGCAATGGCCTGGTTGGCCCGAGTCAGACGGGTAACCTTGTTAGCCTGACGGGGCCCCGCATTTTCCATACCATAGGAGGCAGGCAGTGAGGCTTTCAGACGCTGAAAGTCACCTTCCGAACTGCAGAACATACGCGGATTACCCCACTCAGGGCCACGACAAATCTGTCCATTTTGATCTTCAGTGAAGATCCCTTTAGAGATGGCCCAGCGCAGATATTCCGGTGCCGGTTTAAAACCGTGAATTTCCCGCAGGGTCTGATCATCATGGCTGCTGGTGTCAAAATAGGCCAGCATGCGATCCGTATTCAGATAGACATCCATATAGTAGTTACAACCGGCGCTGGTCAGCAGCTGTGTCGCTATCTGCTGTCCTTCGGTGGTAACCCTGGAGTGTAGGGTAAAGCAGGGGGCCATCCCCATGGGCAGGCCCATAAGCTTACCCATAAAATGATCCTGTAAATTGGCGGTGATCATTTCAAAATTATCCAGATGGGTTTCCGGACCAATAAAGCCGGTGACATTATTCACCATAAACGGCTTATAACGTCGGGCAAGCCCGTAGCAGAGCGCTTCGGTGGTAGCCATATCGATACCGTTGTGCTTATCGTAGCTCACCTCACTGCCCTGGCCGGTTTCAAAATACATCCAGTTCTCAGCCTGGGTCGCTAAAGGCCCCTTCTCTTTCATGGTGTGCCAGGCACGGTCCAATAGCCCAATAGTGACATCAAACTCTTCGGTCAGGGTAGCTTCAGTTCCGGCCAGACTCTGGAACATGATCTCCACCGGAATACCCGCCTCAAGACATTGCAACTGAGTTTTAATATGGGACAGAACGCAGATTTGCGTTGGTACGCCGGTTTCCCTGCGTAGCTTGTCCAGATGCAGTAACAGTGCACTGATGCTTTCCACCGTGTCCTGGGCCGGATTAAGCCCCAGCATCGCATCACCGGCCCCCATACTCAGGCCCAGATAGACCAACATGGTGACACCGTTGAGATTATCGGTGGGATGATTGGGTTGTAACCGTGATGAGAGCGTGCCGGGCAAGCCCAGAATGGTGCGGGCTTTAGTGGTGGTCCCGGCTTTTAGCTTACGGGCAACATAGACCAGTTCATGGACATCCATCAACTTCGCCACCGCTGCCGCCATCACGCCGGTCAGCGCGCTGCCAATTCGGCGTACCTGTTGACCATCCACCTGCACCAACCAATCTTTAAGTTCCCCTACGGTCAGGCTGGCAATCTCTGAAAATACGGCCAGGTCAATGGCTTAATTCACCCGCATAACCGCGTCCACCCGCCCTTTATTATCGGTAAGCGGATCGTCATAGAGATGCTGCAGCGTTAAATCGGACAATAGGGCGCGCGCCGCTTCTCTTGTGGCTTCATCCGGTGCGGCAAGACCCGCTTTCCGGTCACCGGCCTTGCTGATATCGGCATAGCCCAGCAGCTGTTTCAGATCGTTAAAGCGGTAGTGCCGACCCAGTAACTCAATGGTGTAATCCTGTGGTGGCCTGGGCGCTGGCACCCGGACAGTATCGAGAGAGGGCAAACCAGCATCATCGCTGTCTGCTGCCGGTGAAGTGGTGCGGTTTGCTTGCTGTTGTAGTATTTGGCGTACCTTGCTGACAATGGTGTCTATAACCTGTTCATTGGGGTTAGCTTCACGGAGAAAGGGGGAATCCATACCTCATATCCTCTTATTTGTATCATATAACCTGAGGGGTTGTGGTATGAAATCCTACAAGGTCTCAGTGGGCCGACCTATCAAAAATCAGCAAAGGGGGAATGAATTCAGTAATGAGTGTAAAAAATAAGAAATGATATATACCCAATTAACTTTAAGATGCCATTAGCTCCCTACCCTGGCAAGGGGAGGGTTGGGGTGGGGTCAACATACTCCAGGGCTGCGTTGCTTCCAATTTCAACGCATTACCCCCTCCCAGCCTCCCCCTTGCCAGGGGGAGGAGCAACACATTAACCGCAACTTGAAAGCCGAAGGGGTTAATCACTCAGCCCGGCTGCAGATCTCACTGTCAGCAAAGAAATAGGCTATTTCCCTGGCCGCAGATTCGGCAGAATCTGAGCCATGGACCGCATTGGCAGTAAAGCTATCGGCATAATCCGCGCGCAGCGTACCCGCCAGTGCATTTGCCGGATTGGTGGCCCCCATCAGGTCACGGTAGCGACGTACCGCCTCTTTGCCCTGCAGAACCTGAACCATAATCGGACCGGAAGTCATAAAACGGACCAGTTCGGCAAAAAAAGGTTTGTCCTGATGCTCGGCATAAAATCCTGCCGCCTGCTCATAGGTCAGATGAACCATTTTGGCGGCAATAATTTCAAATCCGGCACTCTCAAAACGGTGGTAAATAGCACCGATCACGTTTTTAGCAACGGCATTGGGCTTAATAATAGAAAAAGTACGTTCTGTCGTCATAGGTTATCCTAAAGTTAACATTAAGCACTCTGACCCGCTCTGTTTAGCAGTAGGCGGGCCAGGGTGCGCACACCCACACCTGTTGCTCCAGTTGCCCACTGATCTACCGCGCTTTTGCGATAGGTGGCAGAGCAATCTATATGTAGCCAACCCTGGTCATATTTCTCTATAAAATAGGAAAGAAAAGCCGCTGCGGTACTGGCCCCTGCCGAATGTGCCGTGCCTGCAATATTGCTCAGATCGGCAAATGAAGAGGGAAGCTGGCTGCGATGAAACTCGGCCAGCGGCAAGCGCCAGAAATTTTCGTGCTCCTGCCTTGCACAGGCCAGTAACTCTTCAGCCAGCCCATCGTCATAACTCAATACGGAGTGATAGTCGTTACCCACTGCCGTCTTAGCCGCTCCGGTCAGGGTAGCGCAGTCGATCAGCAGTTCTGGGTGACTGGCATCCGCATCGATCAAGCCATCGGCCAGTACCAGACGCCCTTCTGCATCCGTGTTCATCACTTCAACACTTTTGCCATTGCGATAACGGATAATATCGCCCTGTTTAAAGGCACCACCACTCACCAGATTATCGGCACAGCAGAGGATCAATTTCACCCGACGGGATAAGCCCTGAGCGATAGCCAGCGCCAGTGCGCCCGCCGCCAGTGCCGCTCCACCCATATCGGCTTTCATGGAGTTCATCGTGCTGTCGCTTTTCAGGCTGTAGCCACCGGAATCAAAGGTGATGCCTTTACCCACCAGAGCTGCAAATACCGGCTCATCGGGGTTACCTGAAGGGTTGTAATCCATAGAGAGTAACACCGGTGAACGGGAAGAGCCCCGCCCGACGGTATGCAGGCCGGTGTAGCCCTGATCACGCAGGTCTTCACCCTTGATCATACGGTAGCTTAAGGTCTCGGCACCCACAGCGCACATCAGATCCACCACATGTTGTGCCAGTTGCTGCGGCCCCATCTCTTCCGCAGAGCGGTTCACCACCGATCGTACCCAGGTGGTGATATCGATTCTTTGCTGTAGCGTCTCTCGCTCTTCTTCAGACAGGCTCTCTGGCCACGCGATCTCACCCTGTTGTTTTCCGGAGTAGAAACCCTGCCAGAAGGCCCAACAACGCTCACTGCTCCAGCCCTCACCCTGGAGATGGACCGATTTGATACCCTGGCCCTCCAGTTTACGGGCTGCACGCTGAACGGCTCCCAGCTTGCCACCTTCGGCAAGATGAATGGTCATTCCCTCTGCATTGGCACTCAGTAACGCTTTACTACCCCAGCGGGCAGCGGCGGGTTCTGTCGACAGACAGACTGGCATGATTTCATTGTTCATTATCTACTCCGCTTTCGTATCGACTGGCTTGTCGTTGTTACTCGTACTCATCCAGCCAGATCAATAAAATGGCCTCAAGAATGGCTTCATTCGATGCTTGTGGATCATCATCAAACTCTTCCAGATCGCAAATCCACTGGTGTAAATCCGTAAAGCGCACGGTTTTGGGGTCTCTGTCAGGGAAGCGTTCACAAAGGATCTCCCCTATCTGCCTGCTGTCATGCCACTTCAGTTTCATCTTTCCCTGCCTGTTAACGCTCGCGCGCATGGTTAATAGTATAGCGAGGGATCTCGACAACCAGATCCTGTTCCTTTACCACCGCCTGGCAGCTTAATCGGCTCTCCGGCTCCAGCCCCCAGGCTTTATCCAGCATATCGTCTTCCAGCTCACTGCTCTCATCCAGCGAATTGAACCCTTTGCGAATAATGCAGTGGCAGGTAGTGCAGGCACAGGACATCTCACAGGCATGTTCAATTTCAATGCCATTGCGTAGTGCCGCTTTTAATATGGTTTCCCCCGGCAAAGCCTCAATTTCCTGCCCAAGGGGGCAGAGGTCCGGGTGTGGTAAAAATTGTATCTTTGCCATGGCTAAATCTCATCCACAGAATGGCCTGCCAGGGCACGGCGAATAGAGACATCCATCCGCAATGCTGCAAACTCTTGAGTTATATTATCCAGTTTTTTAATTGCCGCTTCGATAACGGCGGGTTGCTCACTTGCGGTGGCTTGCTGTAACGCGATCATCGCCTGTTCAATCTCGCTGCGCTGCTGCGCGGGCAGCAGATCTCCATCCTGTTGTAAAGCGCCAGTCAGGCTCTCCAGCAGGCGGGCAGCTTCCAGGCGCTGTTCCGCCAGCTCCCGTGCTGCCAGATCCTTATGGGCATTCTGCTGGGAATCGGTGATCATCTGTATGATTTCACTGTCGCTGAGACCATAGGAGGGTTTGACCTGAATCGCAGACTGCACACCAGTGGATTTCTCCAGAGCCGTCACGCTGAGCAGTCCATCCGCATCCACCTGAAAAGTGACGCGAATATGGGCACCACCCGCAGGCATTGGCGGAATACCGCGCAGTTCAAAACGGGCCAGAGAACGACAATCGGCCACCAGTTCCCGCTCCCCCTGTAGCACATGAATCATCATGGCTGTCTGTCCGTCTTTAAAGGTGGTGAACTCCTGGGCTTTAGCCACCGGAATCGTAGTATTACGTGGGATCAGCTTCTCCACCAGACCGCCCATGGTTTCCAGTCCCAGAGAGAGAGGGATCACATCCAGCAGCAACATATCGGCATCCGGCTTGTTACCGGCCAGGATATCCGCCTGAATCGCCGCCCCCAGAGCCACCACTTTATCCGGGTCGATGGAGGTGAGCGGTGTCGTCTGGAAAAAGCTGCCGACTTCCTGGCGCACCAGCGGCACGCGGGTTGAACCGCCTACCATGACCACACTGGCAACGTCCTGGGCGCTGACACCGGCATCTCTCAATGCCCGACGACAGGAGAGTAAAGAGCGCTGTACAAGGGGTTTAATCAACTCGTTAAATTGCGCGCGACTAATCTCACCCTGCCAGTTAGCCAGTTGTATCTGAGCGCTATCTGACTCAGTCAGGGCTATTTTGGCGCTGATGGCCGCATCCAGCAGTTGTCTTTGCAGGCGGGGATTATTGTCTGTGTTCAGGCCAGAGCGCTGCTGCAGCCATTGTGCCAGCAGATGGTCGAAGTCATCACCGCCGAGCGCTGTATCGCCCCCCGTGGCCAGCACTTCAAAGACACCCCGGCTGAGACGCAAAATGGAGATATCGAAAGTTCCGCCCCCCAGGTCATAGACGGCGATAATGCCTTCCTGTCCGGAGTCGAGCCCATAGGCGATGGCCGCCGCTGTCGGCTCATTGATCAGGCGCAGCACATGCAGTCCCGCCAGGCGAGCCGCATCTTTGGTACTTTGCCGCTGGGCATCATCGAAATAGGCCGGTACGGTGATCACGACACCATCCAGCTCTCCCTCCAGGCTCAGCTCCGCGCGGGTTTTAAGGGCCGAGAGAATCTCAGCCGACACCTGGATCGGATTGATCACACCCGCCGCCGTTTGCAACAGAGGCAGACCATTTTCACTGGCTCTGAAGTGGTAGGGTAATTGCGGGTAACGCTGCTCAATATCGACCAGAGAGCGGCCCAGCAGACGTTTAACTGAGGTGACTGTATTTTCCGGATCGCCTGCTATTTGCGCCAGCGCTTCCCAGCCGGTTTGTACCTGGTCAGCAGCGTAGCGAACCACAGAAGGGAGCAGGTAACGCCCTTCCATATCCGCCAGCACTTCTGCCTGGCCGCTGCGCACGGTGGCGACCAGAGAATTGGTGGTTCCCAGATCGATTCCGGCCGCCAGGCGCCGCTGATGGGGTGCGGCACTCAGTCCCGGCTCACTGATTTGTAATAACGCCATGTTTGACTTCCGTTATAGATCGAGCAGCTTCTGCTCCAGATGCTCTGCCTGCCGGGCCAGCTTATCGAGAAAACGCAACTTGCGTATGCTGTCCGCAGCCTGGCTCCAGTCGCCACTCGCTAACTGTTGTTGTAATTGCTCTGTATAGGCGTGCGTCATTTTATCGACTCGGCCAGAAAACGCCAGAAGTGCTGTTACAGGATCGGACTGTCGTTCAATTTCATCTAACTCTTCGCGCAGCATCAGTTGCTGCATCAGGAAATCAGGGTCTTTGAGCGTCACCTGCTCATCATTCAGCTCAATGCCCTTGAGTGACAGCAGGTAGGCAGCCCGGTCCAATGGATGAGACAGGATCTGATAGGCATCATTAATGGCAGTCGCCTGGAGCAGTGATAAACGTTTTTCCCGTTCAGGCGCAACGGCAAAGCGATCGGGGTGAAACT
>JBOFSC010000580.1:0-1069 GCA_051651345.1 Enterobacteriaceae bacterium | reverse complement strand
CGCTGCCGTTCTTTCAGGTTATGTAGCAGGTCTGACTGCACCCCTATCAGAAGCCCATGTTGACCCTCACCTCACCCTAACCATCTATAGCCATGTGTTTACGCAAATCGGTATCGTCACCGGCATTATTGCGCTGATTATGCTGCTGACCGCACGGCGATTGCATAAAATGACCCTGGCAACAGATGAGGAGCTAAGGGCATCATAACAGCACATTTTTTACGCTTTGACACAGAATAGTAAAACTATCCTGTTATTTTCATTACATGCTAAGATTGGGATTCATCATTAATACCATGGAGAGAGTTGCATGAAATTGTACTATAAGCCAGGGGCTTGTTCACTTTCCCCTCATATTATCCTGCGTGAAGCAGGTATTGACTTCTCTCTGGAGCAAGTCGATTTAGCAGCGAAAACAACAGAGCATGGTGCAGATTTTTTGAAGATCAACCCCAAAGGTCAGGTGCCGGCTCTGTTGCTTGATGATGGTTCACTGCTGACAGAAGGTGTGGTGATTGTGCAATATCTGGCTGATCAGGTGCCCGATCGCAAACTGATCCCGCCAGCCGGTTCCATGGCACGCTATCATGTGCTGGAATGGCTTAACTTTATTGCCACCGAATTGCACAAAAGCTTTGGCCCCCTGTTTACGCCCAACACGCCGGAAGAGTATAAAAGTCTGACATTTAACCGTTTGCAGCAGAAGTTGCAGAGTCTGGAGAGTGTTTTGGCAAAGCATAGCTATCTCACAGGTGAGCAGTTCACCGTTGCTGATGCTTACCTGTTTACGGTGCTGCGCTGGGCTTACTGGTTTAAATTTGATTTCAGCAATAGTCCGGCAACCAATGCTTATCTTGCTCGTGTTGCCGCGCGGCCTGCCGTTGCTGCTGCGCTACAGGCTGAAAAGATTCCAGCCAATCCTGCCGGTTAACCTGTTTTATCGTTGGCTCAGGTGGACAGTTCTGTCCACCTGTTTCGGCCAGAGCCCCATTTAATCCAAACGCTGAGCAATAAAATGGTGTCGGGGATGAACGATCCTGTCCTGTGCCGCCACCACCTGTAACTCATA
>JBOFSC010000579.1:0-5120 GCA_051651345.1 Enterobacteriaceae bacterium | reverse complement strand
TATCTGGCGGAAAAGCAGGAGCAGACCGGTGTGCGTCTGCTGTGGGGTACCGCCAACTGCTTCAGCCATCCGCGCTATCGTTCGGGTGCAGCCAGCAATCCGGATCCGGAAGTATTTGCCCTTGCGGCTACTCAGGTGTTTCATGCCATGAATGCTACCCTGCAATTGGGGGGACAAAATTATGTTCTCTGGGGGGGACGGGAAGGGTATGAAACCCTGCTCAACACGGATTTACGTCGTGAGCGCGAGCAATTGGGTCGTTTTATGCAGATGGTGGTGGAGCACAAACATAAAATCGGCTTCACCGGAACACTGCTGATCGAGCCCAAGCCGCAAGAGCCCACCAAACATCAGTATGATTATGATGTCGCGACGGTGCACAGTTTCCTGTGCCAGTTTGGTTTGCAAAATGAGATCAAGGTGAATATTGAGGCCAATCATGCCACCCTGGCAGGTCACTCTTTTCACCATGAAATCGCTCAGGCGGTGGCGCTGGATATGCTGGGCTCTATCGATGCCAACCGTGGGGATCCCCAGTTGGGTTGGGATACAGATCAATTCCCCAACAGTGTCGAAGAGAACACGCTGGTGCTGTATGAAATTTTGCGTGCCGGAGGACTCGGCAGTGGCGGATTTAACTTCGATGCCAAGGTTCGTCGCCAGAGTACTGATCCTTACGATCGTTTTTATGGTCATATTGGTGCCATGGATACCCTGGCCATCGCCCTTAAGGCGGCAGTACGCCTGATTGAGGGCCAGAGCTTACAGCAGGCGGTGCAGCAGCGTTATGCCGGATGGAACACGCCGTTGGGGCAGAAGATTCTGCAGGGGGAATACACCCTGGCGAGCCTGGCGCAATATGCACAGATGCAGGGCCTGGCACCAGAAGGCCAGGGCGGCCAACAAGAGTTGCTGGAGAACCAAGTCAACAGAGCGATATTTGGTTAACAGGGACAACCCTGAATCCCTGGTCAATGTTGCCTGACCACGGAGTGCTCCCGTCTTGTGCTGATTGTGCAGGGCGGGAGTGTTTTTAGCCAGTATGAAACTCTCTTCATTGAACATGGGTACAGAAAGTTGAAGTGATCAGTGGTTTTTTTTAATTTGCGGTAATGCTAACATTTTCTTATCGTCAGATAATCTTTCTTCCACCAGGTGCGCTCAGTCAATGAAAAAAAATGTGTTATTAATGTCATCCTCTAAAGCCTCCGGCAAAAAACGTTTAACCTATGGACAAAAGCTGTTTAATAAAAACATCCGTAAAATTGAAGAATTACGTCATGAACTACAGGAGTGGCAGACACTGTTGCCGGCCTATCAGGCTAAATATGCAAGTGAACTCATTCCGTTAACGGAGGAGTACCACCACCATATGGGTGAAATGGCGCAGTTGTTGCATAAAGCTTATCCGTCGAAGAGTTTTTCTAAAGAGGATAAAAGTGAACTGGCGGCAATGATTGCTCAACTGGCATCCACCGCTCTGATAAGTGAAGAACAACCCCATCTTAAATCTCTTTATAATCTCTATAGCGGCAGCGATTTTGATAGTGAGATGGCGGAGGAGAAAGCACGGGGTCGCGCTGAAGCGGAAGAGTTCCTGGGCACAAAACTGGATGACAGCTTTGATCCTTTGAGTAAGGACGCGCCGTTACAATTTATGGAAAAAATGCGCGATATCTTGCAGCAGGAGAGTGACAGCGAGGCCATGGCCCAGCCTGAGTCACCAGAAGCTGCGGCACAAGAGGCGCAACTCAAAGAGAGTGCGCTACAACTCACCCGTTCAGTGCGCGAAGTGTATCGTAAATTAAGTACTGCTTTGCACCCGGATCGTGAACAGGATGCAGAGAAACGGCAACAAAAAACCGAACTGATGAAGCGGGTCAATATCGCCTATAACGAGGGGGATTTGCTGGCCCTGTTGGAATTACAATTGGAGGTTGAACAGATCGATCAGGATCATATCGCGACACTGCCTAAAGAGAAGCTACGTCACTATAATCAGATTCTGAGCGAACAAATTGATGATTTATATCTGGAGATAGAACAAATTAAATTTGTGGTCGGACTGCGCTTTAATACTGAACTGCCACAGTATGGCGCGACAGCCGATGAGATGCGTAATGAGTTGCAGCAAGAGATTGAAGCAACGCGAATCAAACTGGATACGCTGAAAACTGATCTGGTTGAGCTAAATACGATTAACAGCATCAAAGAGTTTTTGCGCGTACAACGCAAGGATCGTGACACCGCAGACAAGATGAGAGCTCTGATAGCCGAACTTCCCCCTGATGCAAGGGAAGAGGTGATGGAGGAGCTATTTGCCTTTCTGCGCAAATGAGCAGCATGCGGGATCTTTGACTTGGCTCCCAAAGTATTTCGCGTTGTGGGTGTAGCGCCATCCACGGCTGGGGTGAATGGCGCTGAGCAGGCAGAATTATCGCGACATTTTATATTTCATCAGGCGCAAGCCATTGGCGATCACCAGCAGACTGGCACCGACGTCAGCGAATACTGCCATCCACATGGTGCCAGCACCGCTTAAGGTCAGTGCCAGAAATATTGCCTTGATAGCCAGCGCCAGGGTGATATTCTGCACCAGAATCCCGTGAGTAGAGCGTGACAGCCGAACAAACTCAGGGATTTTGCGCAGGTCATCATCCATCAGAGCCACGTCAGCAGTCTCAATGGCGGTATCGGTGCCCATGGCCCCCATGGCAAAACCAATATTGGCTCTGGCCAGTGCAGGTGCATCGTTGATGCCATCACCCACCATACCGATAACCGCACCCTGGCCGATGGTTTCTATGGCCTGCAGTTTGTCCTCCGGCAACTGGTTGCCGCGTGCCTCATCTATCCCGACCTGGGTGGCAATGGCTTGCGCCGTATGCGAATTGTCACCGGTGAGCATCATGGTCTTGATACCCAACGTATGTAGATCGGCAATGGCTGCACGGCTGCTCTCTTTAACCGTATCCGCCACCGCGAACAGCGCCAGTACCTGGGCATCACTGACCAGAAGGACAACGGTTTTGCCCTGACGTTCCAGCGCTTCTATACGGATCTCCAGCGCCGGTGAACAGGCGTTAAGCTCTTCAACCATGCGATGGTTGCCCAGGAAGAATTCGCGTCCGGCTATCATCCCCTTCACACCGCGTCCTGGCAGGGCCTCGAAGGCCTCCACCGGCTCAGAACTGATATCGTTGTGAAGGCCCGCCCTGGCGATGGCCTGTGAGACAGGGTGATCGGAGCGCCCGGCCAGGCTGATGGCCCAGCGCTGGCTCTCTCTGGCTGATACCGTACTGGTCAGCTGAGAAAAATCTGTCTGTTCGGGCTTTCCATGGGTGATAGTGCCGGTTTTATCCAGCGCCAGCCAGGAGAGTTTACGTCCCTCTTCCAGATAGACACCGCCCTTGATCAGAATGCCACGCCTGGCTGCCGTAGCCAGACCACTGACAATGGTCACGGGAGTGGAGATGACCAGAGCACAAGGGCAGGCAATGACCAACAGGACCAGCGCCTTGTAGATCCACTCGTACCAGCCCGCACTGGATATCAACAGCGGCGGCAGCAGCGCGACCAGTACCGCCAGGGTGATCACCGCCGGGGTATAGATGCGCGAGAACTGATCCACAAAACGCTGAGTCGGGGCTTTGGCACCTTGTGCCTCTTCAACCGCGTGAATAATACGTGCCAGGGTGCTGTCGTTAGCGATGGCAGTGACCCGGTATTCAAATGAGCCGGATTCATTGAGGGTGCCTGCAAACACCGCATCGCCCTCTGCCTTATCCACCGGCAGACTCTCCCCGGTAATGGGTGCCTGGTTAATGCTTGAGCGTCCGCGCACGATTTGTCCATCCAGGCCAATACGCTCACCGGGTTTGATGCGCACCAGACTGCCCAGGGTGGCACTGCTGGCATCCACTTCACGCCAACTGCCATCGGGCTGCTGTACGGTGGCCTGTTCCGGGGTCAGTTGCATCAGACCTTTAATCGCGTTACGGGCACGCTCCAGAGATTTGGCTTCGATCAGTTCCGCCAGGGTAAACAGCACCATGACCATCGCCGCCTCAGGCCATTGACCTATCAGTACCGCCCCGGTCACGGCAATACTCATCAGTGCATTGATATTCATATTGCCATTACGCAGGGCCGTCCAGCCCTTTTTATAGGTGCCGAGGCCGCAGGTTGCGATGGCTATTAACGCCAGCAGTGCGCCAGACCATGTGGGCAAGCCCAACCAGTCGACCGCTTCGGCACCCACCGCGATGACGGCGGCCAGAGCCAGTGGCCACAAGGGTTTGGCGGGCTCTGACTCTGCTGTGGACAGCTTGCCGCTGGCATCGGGTAATTCAGGTTCAAAGCCCAGAGAACGCACGGCGTCCACCACGCTATCCAGCGCATTTGGCACGTGTACGACGGTGAGTTTCCGCTGCATCAGGTTAAACTCCATGCTTTTAACCTGAGCCATATTGCCGAGTTTTTTACGGATCAGCGCCTCTTCTGTCGGGCAATCCATCTGGGTGATACGCATCGCGGTACTCACGTTACCATCTGCCAGTGTCTGTGTGGCAAGGGCGGTGAGCGTCATTGGCGTGCTGCCACAGCAACTGCCTTGCGCGTGCGCATGGTGATCGTGCGGCTCTTTGCTGTGACTATGGGGAGCGTCATGTTGATGTGCATTCGGGCCGTGGTCATGATCATGGCTATGATCATGGTCATGTTGCTGCCTGGCTGAATGCTCAAGTACAGCGGTAGCGTCTTGTTCATCAATAAATTTACGCATAGTGGCCTCCTTTAATGTATGCTTGAAATAAGTAAACACCTTGAAGTAACTACAAGGTCAACTATTTTTTTAACAAGGCTGATCTTTTGCATCATGTCGCCCTGATGGGGGCCGTTACTGGGGGGAAGTATGAAGATTGGTGAACTGGCGCAAGCTGCGAACTGCACGACGGAGACGATTCGTTTCTATGAGAAAAAAGAGCTGCTACCTAAAGCAGAGCGAACGGCGGCCAACTATCGCAGTTACACTCCGGCCCATCTTGAGCGGCTGCGGTTTATCCGCGTCTGCCGCACACTGGATATGACCCATGAGGAGATTCGCCAGCTGTTGGGGGCTC
>JBOFSC010000578.1:0-8730 GCA_051651345.1 Enterobacteriaceae bacterium | reverse complement strand
GCTGACCTGTTTGTCGATAGTTGTCTCAAGATAAACGACGACACCCCGGGCTGAAAGCCGATTGCGTGTTTCACGAGATTTGACAGAGCCCCCCCCCGTTGCCAGGACAATTCCCTGTTTTTCCGTCAGTTCATTGATGACTTTCTCTTCGCGATCGCGAAAACCCTCTTCCCCTTCGACATCAAAAACCCAACCGATATCTGCACCTGTGCGTTTTTCAATCTCATGATCGGAATCAAAAAACTCCATGCTAAGCTGTTGGGCCAACTGACGACCAATGGTGCTTTTACCGGCTCCCATCGGCCCTATCAGAAAGATATTACGTTTCTCTGCCATGTTCTGGTATTAATTAGATAATTTGTTAATGATAACCCGCCCCGCCAATGCAAATCAGCAGCGAACCTATACCGTTAAGCATCAAAAACCCCATATGCTGTACGTGATCAGATCGGAAATTATCTCAATATCCCCGCCGTCTTTCAAGCTGCCATATTGGGCTGCGCTCGAAATCTCAGGGATATCAGAATTTGACGGGAAGCCTTGCCAGTCTCTCGCATCACTGTCATTACGATACCCCCTTGTAAGCCAAATAAATGACTTCGTCAAATTTTGGCGGAAATCACCACTGGAAAAGGATCTGGCTTCTCGTCAGGAACAGCAGAAGAAAATTCATGCAACTAATTGTTATTGATTGTGTTTTTATCTGACCACTGTCGGTGTAATAAAAATCACCAGTTCACGACGACTTTCACGTCTGGAGTTACGCTGAAACAGCGTACCCACCAGAGGAACCTGTGCCAGCCAGGGGACCTGATCACGATTTTTTTGTTTTATCTGCTGAAATACACCGCCCAGCACCAGGGTCTCCCCTTCAGCCACAGTGACCCGTGTCTGAATTTCCTGCTTATCGATGGCCAGAATCTCCCCTTCCCGACGTTTTAGTGCCCGACCTGGCATATTCTGACTAATCAGCAGCGAGAGTTCAATGTGTCCGCTCCCCATCACCTGAGGTGTCACTTCCATACCCAGTACCGCCTCCTTAAATTCAATCGCGGTAGCACCACTGTTGCCACTGACCACTTCATAAGGAATTTCTGTTCCCTGTTTAATGCTGGCCGTATGCAGATTAGCCGTCAGTAAGCGGGGGCTGGCGATGATCTCCACCTGATTTTCCTGCTCCAGGGCGGATAACTCCAGATCCAGCAACCGGCCATTGAGGCGCGCCAGATGAAAATTGCCCCGCGCCATGGGTGCCTGCAGAGGTAAATCCACGTTAAATCCTGTCTGCTGGCGTACCACATCCGTCACCGACATCTGCGGCAAACCCCAGCGCACCCCTAATTCCAACAGACTCTCGCTACTGATATTGACGATATGGGCGGCAATCCTC
The DNA here is from genome assembly GCA_051651345.1 of Enterobacteriaceae bacterium. Lineage (GTDB taxonomy): Bacteria > Pseudomonadota > Gammaproteobacteria > Enterobacterales > JBOFSC01 > JBOFSC01. Next base: position 7,340 of record JBOFSC010000578.1, on the reverse strand, counting down.
ACCTGAGGCTGTACCCGATCCAGTTGCGTTATCCGTTCGACGATTTGAGGCAGTAGCTCAGCCTCTTCTTTAAGCAGGATTCCCTGATTGGCGCTGTCCTGTAACACGCTGCCCTGAGGTGACAGAAAGGGGCGTACCGCTTCTGCCATCGCCTTTCCCGTGACATTGCGTAGCGCAATATAGCGGCTGACCATATCGGGGGCTGAGGAGGAGATAAGTTGCTCAGCGCCAGGCTCTGCCGATGTCCCCACGCCTTCCTGTGACTGCGCCCGGGTCACCAGCAGAATATTATCCCGCTCTTCAATGGTGAGCTGTTTAAGTCTGGCAACCTGCTCCAGCGCCCGATACCAGGGCACTTGATCCAGTTTAAGCGTCAGAGTGCCGCTGATCTGTTCATCTGCGATCAGGTTGAGTTGCTGCTCGTCGGCCAGCGCCTGTAACACCAGCGCCACCGGTGCCTCCTGAAAATAGAGGGAGACAGGTTGCTGCCTGGCCGACAACGCCCCCTGAACCAGGGGAGTGAGCAGCAGGGTCAATAACAGAATCAGGAATCTCATCATCTCACCTGTTTATTGAGCGTCGTTGAATGAGACCGTCAGCCGCATCTGCGCCGGACAACCTGCTGTGGGCGGTAGGCGCAGGATCACGCGATCAGATTCGATCCGCGCCACCTGCCAGGGCGAGTTACCCGCCTGCTGCTGCGGCGCAAAACGCACCCAGGTCCCCTCTGGTGACAGCCCCCAGCCAAAATCTCCCTGACGGCCTGCCAGGGTCCCCAGCAAACGCCACTTTTTTCTGTTATCACCGACACAAGGGGGCTCTGGTCTCTCCATAAAGGGATCTCTTGCCTCCCCGTCGCCGGCAAGGATGAACTGCGGCATCAGCAGCAATAGCCAAAACAACCCGTAGTGACTCACTCCTCCTCCCCTGGCCAGTAACGGCTTAGTGTCATGGTTAACAGCACCTCTCCCGCTGGTTTACCCTCCATGGTGACCTGCTCCACTATCAGCAGTTGCGGTTGCCTGGTTAATGCCAGCAGTAATTGTTGCAATCCGGCATAGTGACCGATGATTTCCACCTGCCACGACTGCTGTCTCCACCCGGCCTGCTCTTTTCCAGCCAATCGTTGCCATCGCTGCAGACGGCTTTCTGTTTGTGTCAGCAGAGGTGACAGCCAGCCACTCTCCTCTTCTGCCATTGCGGGTGAAAAAACCTGCTGGTACTGTTTCTGCAGCGCCTCACTCTCCTCTTGCTGTAGCACGCTCTGCCTGTGCGTCAGTTGCCAGGCGGTGAGGGGCAGCGTTGCCGCAAGTTGTTGCAGTTCAGCACGCACTAACTGCCGCTGTGTCCAGAAGGGGTGCAACAGGTAATATCCCATCAGCACAGCACTCAGCGCAGCAAAGAGCCATTGCGCCAGATGCTGCTGCCAGCGCGGCCGATGCCGTAAGTAAGCTTCGAACGCTTTAAGGCGTACCATGTGAGCCCTGCCAGTGGGCAGTAATTTGAAAACGCAGCAACGATGCGCGCCTGGCCGTGGAGACAAAATCCAGTTGCGCACTCAGTAATTGCGGTTGCGCATAAAGTTGCTCCATCAAAGCGACAATCGCCGCGTGGCTGTAGCTCAGCCCCTGCAGTTGCCACTCGTTCTGCTCTCGCATAACCTGCAACCAAAGATCCCCCGGCAACCAGTGTGGCAGTTGCAACAGGCGCTGCACTTTCTGCCGATTTTGTTGCTGTAACTGCTGCGCCTGCTCCAGCCAGATCCGCTGTTTTTGTTGCTCTCCCTGACGTGCAAGTCTGTCATTGATCTGCTGTTGTAATCGCTGCTGTTCCTGTGCCAGTTGGCTGCGTATCCCCTGCCAGCGTGCCGTTTCATAGTGAAAATAGCCTGCCGGGAGTGACAACAGAAGCGCAAAAAATAGCAGTAGTATCACTAACCCACCCCACCAGCGACGACGCCACGCCACTGTTTGCGTCCTGCGCCAGGGCAACAAATTCACCGATTCCATAGCTCCTCCTCATGACGCAAAGCCAGGCCCATGGCCAGGGTAAAGGTGTGTTCCTCAGCGGGCAGCGGCGGTTGAATCTGCTGCAACAGACTAAAGGGATGAAATGTGCCCACCTCCGCAGGCAGCGCGGCGTTATCGCTGGCACTGACACAGCAACGCGCCACAAGGCAGCCACTGTGACTTTGATACTCAGCCAAAATCTGCTGGAAAGAGGGGGCCGATGACAGAGGATAAGTGGCAAACTGTAATTCCTGTTGCCAGGGGGCAACCCAGAGCAGATAGCTTGCGGTCTGATGTAACAACAGGCAGTCAGAGGGCAGGTTCTCTCTTTGCGCCATGGCACGCAAAATAGCGGGCACAATATCCACCACCTGGGGCTCCAGACGCGCCTGTAATAAACAGTGCAGCCACTGTTGCAACACTTCTGCACGGGTCGCTGTCACAGTGAACTGTTCCGGGGAGTGTGGCGAAGTGCGATAATCCAGCGCCATTTTCTGCTCTGCCAGGGGCAAAAAATGACGTAACTTGCTCTCGGCATACCACCCCATCGCCTCTTCTGACAAGGAGAACGTTGGTAACGGAAAGCGCTGTTGTAATACCAGCGTGGCGGGCAGGGCGATGCGCAAGGAGAATCGGCGTGGCAATTGTGTGCGCCACTCTGCCAGAACAGCCGTTAACTGCGCGGCACTCAGTAGTTGATCACCACGAAAGGTGTGCGGCGGCAAAGGGTAGTGCCACCAGTGACGTAACTGCCAACCATAGCGCTGTCTCTGCACGGCAATAGCGCGCAAACTGTCGCTCTGGATATCCAGTCCCACCTGCCAGCCTGTGCGGAATCCTGTTCTCACCTTCGCCTCCATTAGCAACTTTTAGCAGATACTTGCTGACGTTATCGTTATACTGTCGAGGAATAAACTGGAACATGAGAATTTTCGGGTGAAGTTAGTAAAATATCTTATTGTCTTTGTTATCGGTTGCATGTTGCTGGGAGTTGCTTCGCTTTTTGCGCTTTACAATTACTTCTCTCCACAACTGCCTGATGTGGCAACCCTCAAAGAAGTGCGCTTACAGACACCAATGCTGATCTATAGCGCTGATAATAAATTGATCGCTCAATATGGTGAGAAGCGACGTATTCCCCTGTCGCTGCAACAACTGCCACCACAAATGATCGATGCCTTTATCGCCATTGAAGATAATCGCTTTTATGAGCATCATGGTGTCGACCCTGTGGGTATCGCACGGGCTTTTATGGCTGCGTTACATGCCGGTCAGGCCACCCAGGGCGCCAGTACCATTACCCAGCAATTGGCACGAAATTTTTTCCTCTCCCCTGAAAAAACCCTCAGTCGTAAATTGAAAGAGGTGTTTTTAGCCATTCGTATTGAGCAGCTATTGAGTAAAGAAGAGATCCTTGAGCTCTACCTCAATAAGATCTATCTGGGACATCGCGCCTATGGGGTCGGTGCCGCCGCTCAAGTCTATTTTGGTAAATCGGTGGATCAACTCACCCTCAGCGAAATGGCCATGATCGCTGGCCTGCCTAAAGCGCCGTCAGTGACCAATCCTCTCACCTCCCCCGAGCGGGCGCTGGCACGCAGAAATACCGTGCTGATGCGCATGTGGCAGGAAAACTATATTAATGAACAGGCGTATCAACAGGCACGCAACGAACCCGTTAAGGCCCGCTACCATGTGCCAGAAATTGACTTCTCCGCCCCCTATTTCACTGAAATGGTGCGTCAGGAGATGGTGCAGCGCTATGGTGAAAACGCCTATACCGATGGCTATAAAGTCTTTACCACCATCACCGAGCCCCTGCAGCAAGCCGCACAGAAGGCGGTCCAGGATAACGTTATTCACTATGATATGCGTCATGGCTATCGCGGCCCAGAAAAAGTGCTGTGGCAAAGCGGCCAGCCCCCCTGGGATCAGCAGAGGGTGGTGCAACATCTGAAACAGGCGGTGACCTATGGTCCGCTGCATCCCGCGATTGTCACGCAGGTAAATGAAGAGAGCGCCACCGCACTGCTGGCTAATGGTCACTCAGTGACACTGCCCTTCAGCCATATCCGCTGGGCACGCCATTTTATCAGTGATGTCCGGCAAGGGGCCCTGCCTAAAAAGCCTGCTGATGTGCTTCAGGTGGGGCAGCAGATTCGGGTGCGTGAAGAAGAACAGCAGTGGTGGCTGGCGCAACTGCCCCAGGTCAATTCTGCTCTGGTCTCTATTGACTCCAACGACGGTGCGATTCTCGCCCTGGTGGGGGGATTTGATTTTGGTCTGAGCAAATTTAATCGGGCAACCCAGGCATTACGCCAGATAGGCTCTAATATTAAACCCTTTATCTACGCTGCCGCGCTGGATAAAGGGATGACCCTGGCCAGCGTGCTCAACGATTTACCTATCACCCGCTGGGATGTGGCGGCGGGCAGTGACTGGCGTCCAAAGAACTCCCCGCCTACCTATGATGGCCCGATTCGTATCCGTCAGGCTCTGGGACAATCGAAGAATGTGGTGATGGTGCGTACCATGCGTGCGATTGGCGTCAACTATGCCGCCGATTTTATGACCCGATTTGGCTTTCCCTCAGCCAATATGATGCGCACCGAATCTCTGGCCCTCGGCTCTCCTTCTTTTACCCCACTGGAGCTGGTGCGTGGCTACGCCGTTTTCCCTAATGGGGGATTTTTCCTCGACCCCTACTTTATTACCCGTATCGAAGATGACGCAGGAAACGTCGTGTTCACCGCTAAGGGCAAAATCGCCTGCCCTAAATGTAATCTGCCGGTGATCTATGGTGAAACGGAAAAAAATCTGGCCAATATCGTGGGCAACCCTGAACTGGAAGAGCCACACTCTGGCACCGATGCCCCTGTGTCCCCTGCCATCCTGTTACCAGCAGGCACCCAGAGCGAGGACTACGCTCCCCATGTGATCAGCACGCCGTTAGCCTTTCTGATCAGCGATGCTTTGCGCACTGATATTTTCGGCGAATCAGGCGGTCGCTGGATGGGAACAGGCTGGCGGGCGGCGCGCGATCTGAAACGGAGCGATATCGGTGGCAAGACAGGCACCACCAACAGCTCCAAAGATGCCTGGTTCTCCGGCTATGGCGCGCACATCGCCACCACCGTGTGGATCGGTTTTGATGATCACAGACGCACCCTCGGCAGCAGCTCCTTCTCTGGTGTCTTTAAAGATCAGATTTCCGGCGGTGAGGGGGGGGCCAAAAGTGCGCAACCGGCCTGGAATGACTTTATGAAAGCCGCATTAAATGGGGTGCCGGAAGAGAAAGAGACGCCACCGGAAGGGATTATCAGTGTCCTTATCGATCGCTATACCGGCGGTTTAGCCAGCGATGCCAGCCAGGGTAAACCGGAGTTCTTTATCAAAGGGACTGAACCGACAGCCCCCATCAGCAGCAGTGTCGGTACCCAGCTCACCGATGATGGAGATGTTCAGGAGTTGTTCTGACGCTCAGGGCGTTCTGCAGGAACTCTCTCAGAACGCCTTAGCTCACTGCGAGGCGAGGTGGCGTTGCGCCAGGAAAAGGGCGCTGACACTGCGCGCTTCACGAAAATCCGCTTGCTGTAATAACCTGTCCACTTCATTGAGAGGCCAGCGAATCACTTGCAGCGGTTCCGGCTCATCCCCCTGTCGCCATTGAGGATAGAGATCCTGCGCCAGCAGGATGCTCATTTTGCCAGAAAAATAGGCGGGCGCCAGATTGAGAGAAATCAGTTCCGTTAACCGCGTGGCGCCAAATCCCACCTCCTCCATCAGTTCCCTGTTGGCGGCCTCTAAAATCCCCTCCCCCTCATCGACAACCCCTTTGGGAAACCCCAATTCATACCCCTCAATCCCCACGGCATATTCACGAATCAATAGCAGATGGTCGTCTATGACCGGCACTATCATCACCGAATGATGACTGGCAGCACTCATGCGTTCATACAACCGCCGTTCGCCATTGCTGAACAAGAGATCCACCTTCTCGATTTTGAACAGGCGAGATTCAGCGACCTTTTCTATATTTAAAATACGGGGAAGGGGAGTGTGTTTATCCATCACCAGGTTACCTCATCAAAAGCTCGTCAGAAGAGCGTACCATCGCTAATCGATTTATCAGATGGTTAATTTTGCCACAAAATTGCAAATACTTCTTTTGCGATTAAACTTTTATAACAGTTCGCAAATAAACACTTCACCACTGTAACGCATTTACCACTCCCATTAACAGGAGAATTCTAATGACACGAGGCGTATGGAAAGGCACATTCAATCTGCTTGTTTTGCTACTGATTGCCGCCGTACTCCTGTGGGGGACGAGTAATATCTTGTCCTATCTTGCGTACCGCCAGCAAACACAAAATAATCAGCATCTCATCCAGGCGATACAAGATACAAAGCGCCCTCTTTCTGTACGTCTCTATTACCAACAGCTATTACAGGGTAAAATTAACGCCCTGCTGAATCTGTCCCGTGAGGATAAGCAGTGGTTCCACTACATTAGCGATGAGTATGACACAGAGTTACTGAATGAGCTCTGGCCTATGTATGAACAGAGTAATAACCTGCTGATCCGCGATGATGCCGCCCGGTTTCTGCAAGGCAATTTGTCAAAGCTGTTGACCTTACCCCAGGGCACGGTGCTGTCCACCGCAGAGATCAACTCAGCCTATGAAGAGTTAAAAGCCTATCTGATGATGGGCACGCCCGAAAAAGCGGAACCCCATTTTCTCAGTAATACCCTGGTACAACAGTGGAAGACGCGCGAAAAAATCACCACCGCTGAGTGGCAAAAAAACGCTGCTCCCCTGCTCGACTTCTATAGTGAACATTTGCCGCAACATCCACAATGGCGCGTTCGACTCAATAACCAGTTAGTGGAGCAGGCGCGTCAGGTATTACGGCAACAGATCCTGCATCAGGAAAACAGCGATGCGGTTTATCAGACTATCAGTCAGAAAACAGCCAACCAATATCCTGCCCTGACCCTGAATCAATTACTCGGTTCCAATAATGCGCAACTCCTCTTTGTCACGGAAGAGCAAATTCCGGGGCTGTTTACCCGTCAGGCCTGGGAGCAATCGGTGAGAAAGCAGATTGACCAGGCGGTGAATGAACGCCGCCGTCTGTTCGACTGGGTGATGCAATCTGCCGACCCCAACGTCAATGCTGAGTTATCACCGGAGACCTTTAAACGACAGTTAACAACACGCTACTTTAATGACTTTAGCCAGCACTGGCTCACCTTTCTTAATAGCCTGCGCGTTAACGAGGTTAACTCACTGCATGAAGTGATAGAGCAACTGGTGCTGATAACTG
>JBOFSC010000577.1:0-10053 GCA_051651345.1 Enterobacteriaceae bacterium | reverse complement strand
GGTTGTGTTGGTTGTGTTGGTTGTTTTGGCGAATGATCATTTGATCATGATCACAGCACACTTTCCACTCTTTTTTCTAAAAATACGTCATTTTTTCTATCGTTATCAGTTGGTTGATCCTAAAGATCCTACGTATATGTCCGGAGTAACGACCACAGGCTCTTCCATTATTAAAGATTTGACCCTGGTTCCCCCCAGTCTGCTGTTATGGCGCTCCATTTTACACTGGATAGGGGGTGTCGGTTTTATTGTGATGGCCGTGGCTATTCTTCCGTTTCTCAATGTGGGCGGCATGCGCCTGTTCCATACCGAATCCTCAGACTGGTCAGACAAAAGTTCTCCCAGAATGCGTGATGTCGCTAAAAATATTATGTTGGTCTATGTTGCCTTAACCACACTCTGCTTTGCGGGTTACCGCTACGCAGGTATGGATAATTTTGATGCGATATGCCATGCATTCTCCACCATTTCCACCGGCGGCTTTTCCACCAATAACGCCTCTATGGCCCATTTTTCTCATCTGGCCCAGTGGAATAGCACACTGTTTATGTTTCTCGGCTCGCTGCCCTTTCTGCTTTTCGTACAAGTGATGAGGAAAAAGAGCCTGCACAGTTTATATCGCGATCAGCAAGTGGTTGGCTTTACCCTGTTTATCCTGGTGGTCGGCTCCATCATGACACTGTGGCTGTGGTACAAGGAAGTTTTCAATTTTGGCGACAGCCTGCGCATCTCCTTTTTTAATCTGGTGAACATACTCTCTACCACCGGCTACTCTCTGGGTGACTTCGATAGCTGGACCCCCTTTACCACGCTGCTGTTTGGTTTTCTGCTGATTTTTGGTGGCTGCTCTGGTTCTACCGCTGGCGGTATTAAAATGTTCCGTTTTCAGATCTGCCTGACGATGGTCTCTATTCAGATCAAAAAACTGATCCATCCTAACGCGGTATTCCACCATAGCTATAATCACAAGCCAGTCACCTATGAAGTGGTCCGCTCAGTAGTGGCCTTTATCATCCTCTTTTTGTGCACGATATTGCTTATCGCTTTTATTCTCTCCTTAAATGGTCTGGATCTCCTCACATCCCTGACAGGAGCCGCCACGGCTGTTGCTAACGTCGGGCCGGGACTGGGGCCACGTATCGGGCCCAGTGGTAACTTTGCATCTCTGCCGGATCTGGCCAAGTGGGCGCTTGCGGTGGGAATGTTGCTGGGACGGCTGGAAGTACTGACCGTGCTGGTGCTGTTCTCGCCCCTGTTCTGGCGCAAATAAGCGCGTTCACAGGGGAATCACTTATCGTTCTCCTGTCACTGTCTGTTCTCATAGATATTACTTACCGGTGCAGGCAGCATATGGTCAGCAATACCCCATTTCTGCATAATCAACCGGTAAGTACCATTATCAAACAGTTGCTGCATGGCATCCTGGATAATGGGTTTTAGTTCACAATCTTTTGGCAACATAATGCCCATAGTATTCTGATTCGCCGGATCCGGTTCATTAATCGGGAAGACTTCAAGGTAGACCCCGGTAATTTTCACCAAAGATTTGAGAAAGATCTGGCTGGACATGAGTGCATCGGCTCTGCCGGAGCGAACCGACAGAAAACCCGTGCTCAGTGAGGGATAGGATTGAATATTGATCGCTTTCTTGTTCTCTTTAATACACTCTTCAGAACGTTTTTTTAATCTCTCCTCTGGCAGGACACCAGATTGTACCGCTATCTTCTTGCCACAGATATTTTGCAGGCCATCCACCTGCCCGGGGTTACCCGGCTGAACGGCAAAAGCGGTGCGGTCCGAGATAAAATCAATAAAATCATAATGCTTATAGCGTGCCGGTCGGTCTGCTATGGGGGTAATACTCATGTGAAAACGTCCGCTTTTTATCCCACTCAACAATGCAGGGAAGCTATTCAATCCATGGGGCGTAATGGTGACGCCCAGTAGTTCCCCTAAAGCTTTTATCAAGTCAGCCGAAACACCCTCTATATGAGTTCTGTCCCTAATCATCACAAAAGGAGGAATAGCACCATCGTGCACCCCTTTTATCATACCGCTGGCACGCACATCTGCTGGCAGACGCTGATACAGAGCCTGATCTTTTTGTTGTTCCGGTATTTCGTTGGAGGAGAAGGCCCCTGAGGAGAAAGCCATAATAGTAGAAAAAAATATGCCACAGCATATCGTCAACAGAACCCGAGTTATCATGCTAGTTATTACCCAATTAATGGTTTGTTTGTCTATATTTTCCCGTTTGTACAATACAAAAAACTATACAAAAGCTATAAATTCGATACATTATTTTACACGCATCCAATTTGATTGATAGCGCTGAATCTCGGGAAAGCAATTTATGCTAAACAAACCCATTGCCCCATCCGATGAATGGGGCAGGATAAAATGCATTAATCCATGGGTTGACCTGCTGTCTCCTTGATCATCCTTAAACCCATCAGGGACAACAATAAACAGATAATCACATAATACGCAGGGGAGAGGGGATCTCCGGTCAGTTTAATCAGACCTGTCACGATAAACTGGGCAAAACCGCCAAAGATCATCACCCCCACACAATAGACAATAGACATGGCACTGGCGCGAATCCGGCGCGGAAACAGCTCCGGCAATACGGCAATGCCCGGCGCAAGACCATAGACCAAAACCACAGACAATACCGATACCACCGCGATCAACATCGTCAAACTATGATGTTGTTGTAACAACCAAAATGCCGGATAGATCATCATCAGCAGTAACAAACGCGGATAGAGCATCATGGGCTTGCGTCCAAATCTATCCCCTAATCTCCCCGCATGCAGAGATAGCATCATCTGGATAACAGATGCAGAACAAGAGGCCCAGATGGCACTGCTCAGCGGCATCCCATAAACAAGTACCGCATAGTTCGCCATATACGGCACAACAATAAAGGCCGGTGCTGTCCCTCCAATCACCAGCAATATGCCAGCCAGGATTTCCCTGAGGTATTTACGATACAGGCGCCTTTCCACCCTGGAGGCACTTTCCTGCTGCCCAGCTAAAGTGGGTTTTGCGGCCGTCTCCGTCAGTTTGTGACGGATATATTCCCCAACCGGGATGGTCAGTACGCTAATCGCAAAGATTAGCCTCCATCCCCAGCTCTCCATTGCTTGCTCACTCAATAACAGGGTCAACACTGCGACCACCAGTGTTCCGGCTAAAAGGCCCATAAACTGGCTGACCATTTGCCAACTGCAATAGTATCCCCTGGAGTGATCATCCGCATATTCCATCAACAAGGTTGTCGCAGCCCCCACCTGGCCCCCGACCGCAAAACCCTGGATGATGCGAGCCAATAGCACGATCAGCGGCCCCGGTAGTCCCACCTGGGCGTAGGTGGGCGCTACCACTAACAGGCCCGAACCGAGAGCCATCAACCATAATGTCAGACGCAGAGCCGAACGACGCCCATAACGATCCGCATAAATACCGATGATCACGCCCCCCAGGGGACGAAAGACAAAGCCGACACCAAATACCGCCAGCGAGACCAGCATAGAAACGAAGGCATCATCTGCGGGGAAAAACAGTCGTCCCATAACGTTTGCCAGCATGCTATACACGATGAAATCATAAAACTCCAAAGCATTTCCTATCGTGATGGCAGCAATCACCCGCTTTTTTAAAGGCTGAGGGACACTCCTTTCCGCCCATGTCAGATAAGTCTTTGTCATAAGCGACTCTTTAGATAAAAATTAGTCCATCGGTTGACCCGCTGTCTCCTTGATCATCCTTAAACCAATCAGGGACAACAATAAACAGATAATCACATAATAAGCAGGTGACATGGGATCTCCGGTCCATCGAATCAAAGCTGTCACGATGAACTGGGCAAAACCGCCAAAGATCATCACCCCCACGCAATAGACGATAGACATAGCACTGGCACGAATACGGCGCGGAAACAGCTCCGGCAATACGGCAATGCTCGATGCGGAGCCATAGACCAGCACCACGGAGAGGACCGATACCACAGCAATCAGCATCGCCAGACTATGCTGTTGTTGTAACAACCAGAAGGCCGGATAGATCATCACCAGCAGTAACAGACGCGGGTAGAGCATCATGGGCTTACGTCCAAATCGATCCCCCAACTTACCGGCATGCAGGGAGAGCATCATCTGGACAAAAGAGGCGGAAGAAGAGGCCCAGATAGCGCTGCTCAGCGGCATACCGTACACAAGAACCGCATAGTTCGCCATATAGTGCACGATGATAAAGGTCGGAGCTGTACCGCCGATCACCAGCAATACCCCCGCCACAATCTCTTTGAGATGCTTGCTGTACAGACGCCTTTCCACCGAGCCGGCACTCTCCTGCTGCTCTGCCACCGTCGGTTGTGCCGCCGTCTCCTCCAGTTTATGGCGAATATACTCACCAACCGGTATCGTCAGCACACCAATGGCAAATATCAGCCGCCAGCCCCAGCTATCCATGGCCTGCTCACTCAGCAGCAGAGTCAACACAGCAACCACCAGGGTTCCGGCTAAAATGCCCATAAACTGGCTGACTAACTGCCAGCTGCAATAGTATCCCCGGGAGCGATCATCCGCATACTCCATCAACATGGTCGTAGCAGCGCCCACTTGTCCGCCAACAGCAAACCCCTGAATGATACGGGCCACCAGCACGACCATCGGCCCCAGCAGTCCCACCTGAGCATAGGTTGGGGCGATAACAAACAGCCCCGACCCTATTGCCATCAGCCACAATGTCAGGCGCAGAGCCGAACGTCGTCCATAGCGATCGGCATAAATACCGATAATAATGCCGCCCAGGGGACGAAAGACAAATCCGACACCAAATACTGCCAGAGAGACCAAGGTAGAAATAAAGGCATCATCTGTAGGGAAAAACAGCCGCCCCATCACCGTTGCCAGCATGCTGTACACGATAAAATCATAAAATTCCAGAGCATTCCCTACCGTGATGGCAGCAATTGCCCGCTTTTGTAATTGGCGCGGAGCGATAATAACCGATGCCTGTTCAGTCTCTTCCATAAACAATCCTTTTGTTAAGCAGCTAGATAACGTTCAACCAGTTTTACCCCGAGAGAAGCCCCCGTCGGTATAATCTCATCGTTAAAGTCATAGCCCGGATTATGTACCATACAGCTTCCTTCACCATCGCCGTTACCGACGATCAGATAACAGCCAGGACACTGCTCCAGCCAGTAAGCGAAATCCTCACTGCCGGTTAACTTAGTTAAATCCGTTACCATTCCCTCTGCACCCACCATCTCCAGGGCCACTTGTCTGACAAACTCAGTACAGGTAGGGTCGTTAACCAGCACCGGATAACCGCGACGGTAATCCACTTCCGCTCTGGCACCGAAGCTGGCCGCCTGACTGTGCGCTAAATCGGTAATACGTTTCTGCAACAGATCACGCACTTCAGGGGAGAGACAACGCACGCTCAGGCGCATCTCCGCACTATCCGGGATCACATTACAGGCTTCTCCGGCCAGCAGAGCGCCGACGCTGACCACCGCAGTCTCCAGGGGTGGTACATTGCGCGATACCACGGTTTGTAATGCCATCACCAGTGAAGCACTGACCACCACCGGGTCAATGGATTTATTGGGCATGGCACCATGGCCTCCCTGACCATAAATACGGATGATCACCTCATCACTGGAAGCCATAAAAGGCCCTTCCATCATGCCTATTTTGCCCACGGGATACCCTGGCATATTGTGCAGGGCAAAGATGGCATCACAGGGGAACAGCTTAAACAACCCCTCATCCAGCATCTTTTTGGCACCGGACCCACTCTGCGGTCCCTCTTCAGCAGGCTGGAATAACAGATGTACAGTCCCTTTAAACTGACGTCGTTGTGCCAGCGCATAAGCGGCCGCCAACAGCGTCGCCGTGTGCCCGTCGTGGCCGCAGGCATGCATCTTACCGGCTATCTGGCTCTTCCAGGCAACCGTGGTAGCTTCATGAATTGGCAGCGCATCCATATCTGCACGCACACCGATAGTCTTACCTTCACCATTACGCAGGGTTGCCACCACTCCCGTGCCCCCGAGGCCGGTATGGATCTCATATCCCCACTCACGTAATTTCTCCACCACAAGCTTATGTGTGTTGAACTCCTCAAATCCCAACTCAGGATGAGCGTGGATAGCATGGCGCAACTCCACCATTCCCGGCGTAATCTCTTGCACTTCTGCGACAACATTTTTCTGTACCATCGCTCTTCTCCTTCAAGATAAATAATCTGCTAATCATTTAATTAAGTTAACTTGTTATCCACTTAATCATACTCTTCACAGAAACCTTTACTGCAAAATGGCGCCGTTGCCAATTGATTTTTTACTTCTCACTAACAAATCACAAAAACCACTGCTTACTTATACAGTAGTTGGTGCTATTTTGATCTTACAACACTGAAATTTGGAAAACGACGGGTAGAGATATTTCCCTGTGGAGGTTAATGATGAGCATCGTCTCTGTAAGACTGACTGAAGAAGTCACGCAGCAACTGGAAGCATTGGCACAAGCCACAGGCTGGACCCACACTTTTTTGGCCAGCCTGGCTATTACTGACTATTTGCAACGAGAAACAGAAGAGTCTGCCACCTCGCCAATCCGTTGCAAGGCACCGATGACCATGTTCCAGAAATAGTCTGTATTGAGTTCCAGCGCGACCTGGGTATGGCATTCCGGCGGCGCAGGATAGCGTAAGTCCGCCACTGTCATACCTGCGGTCAAAGAACCATGCAGTTCAATTTCAATCGGTGCTTTGCGCACGGTCATTACGGCAGAATCGATCACATAAGCGACCGCGCAGGGATCATGCACCGGTGGATGGCTAAAACCATGCACTTTCATATTGGTGTCACGGTAATAGCGCAGCAGATCGACAACAAAACGGGCGGGCCCGGTGCCGACAGCCTCAATCTTGTCCAGCACCTCTTCCGTCGCCAGCGCCTGGTGTGTCAAATCCAGGCCAACCATCGTCACTGGCCATGAACTATTGAAGACAATATGTGCCGCTTCCGGATCGGCCCAAATATTAAACTCCGCTACGGCATTGCGGTTACCCGTCCGACAGGCTCCCCCCATCAACACCACCTCTTTCACCCGATCGATGATACGAGGCTCCTTACGTGCGGCCAGAGCAATATTGGTTAACGCTCCCACCGGCACCAGGGTGATGGTTTTTTCAGGATGGGACATCACCAGTTCGATAATCAAATCGACCGCGTGATGGGGGTGCAGCGCAAAATTGGGTTCAGGTAACGTCACACCGCCAAGACCGCTGTCACCATGAATATAGCTGGCAGTACGCACAGGCCGAATCAGTGGTAATGTACAACCGGCAGCAAAAGGCACACCGCTGATCCCGGCGACACTGGCAATACCCAATGCGTTACGGGTCACTTTCTCCAGGGTCTGGTTACCCACCACCGTAGTGACCGCCAGCAATTCAATGTCAGGGCTGCCATGGGCAAGCAACATCGCCACCGCATCATCCAATCCGGGATCACAATCTAATATTATTTTTTTTGCCACTTTTATCAGCTCCATTCAGGACAATCCCTCTCATTGTAATAACCGTTGATCCGGATTGATATGACAACCTTTGTGACCAATGGCACAGATTGTGTAATGTTTTAAAGGGATGATAAACGATCTATCTCAAGCAATAATCTGGACTATGATTGGAAATAGCGCTGATACTGCGCGATTAAGCTGGAGCCATGCGGATGGAAAAAATCATTACGGTATGCCCCTATTGTGCCTCAGGTTGTAAAATCAATCTGGTGGTGGACAATGGAAAAATTGTCAAAGCAGAAGGGGCTCAGGGCAAAACCAACCAGGGCGAATTGTGCCTTAAAGGCTACTACGGTTGGGATTTTATCAATGACACACAGATACTGACACCGCGCCTCAAGAGCCCGATGATTCGCCGTCAGCGGGATGGCAAACTGGAGGCAGTCACCTGGGATGAAGCCCTCAATTATGTCAGTGACAAGCTGGCGGCCATCAAAGCCAAATATGGCTCGAATGCGATTATGACCACCGGTTCTTCCCGAGGCACCGGCAATGAAACCAATTACATCATGCAAAAATTTGCCCGCGCGGTGATTGGTACCAATAATATTGACTGTTGCGCACGCGTCTGACACGGCCCCTCGGTTGCAGGTCTGCACCAATCGGTCGGTAACGGCGCCATGAGTAACGCTATCGTTGAAATCGACGATACGGATCTACTGTTTATCTTCGGCTATAACGCTGCAGATTCCCATCCTATTGTCGCCAAACATATCCTGAAGGCCCGGCAGAACGGCGCCAAAATTATTGTCTGTGACCCCAGACGCATTGAAACAGCCCGAATTGCGGATATCCATTTACGCCTTAACAATGGCTCCAATATTGCCCTGCTCAATGCCATCGGCCATACCATTATTGCCGAAGGACTCTATGACCGAACCTTTGTCGCCCAGCGTACCGAAGGTTTCGAGGAGTACAGCAAAATCGTTGCCGGTTATACCCCGGAGTCGGTCAGTGAGATTACCGGTGTGGCCGCCAGCGATATTCGCGCCGCAGCCCGTCTCTATGCGGGGGCTAAAACCGCCACCATCCTCTGGGGCATGGGTGTGACCCAATTCTATCAGGGCGTGGAAACGGTTCGTTCCCTCACCAGTCTGGCGATGATGACCGGAAATCTGGGTAAAGCCCATGTGGGAGTCAATCCGGTACGGGGCCAGAATAACGTCCAGGGTGCCTGCGATATGGGTGCGTTGCCGGATACTTTCCCTGGCTATCAGAAGGTGACCGATCCCGCCCATCGCGCTAAATTTGCTCAGGCCTGGGGCGTGGAATCACTGCCTGAGAATGTGGGCTATCGCATCAGTGAACTGCCCCATCGCGCCGCCGAAGGTAAGGTACGTGCCGCCTATATTATGGGAGAAGATCCCCTGCAAACGGACGCGGAACTCTCCGCCGTACGCCAGGGATTCCGCGATCTGGAGTTGGTGATCGTCCAGGATATTTTTATGACCAAAACGGCAGCAGCAGCGGATGTCGTTCTCCCCTCCACCTCCTGGGGAGAGCATGAAGGCGTTTACACTGCGGCGGACCGCGGATTCCAGCGCTTCTTTAAAGCCGTGGAACCCCAGTGGGATCTGAAAACGGACTGGCAGATTATCAGCGAGATCGCCACCCGCATGGGCTATCCCATGCAGTACCGTAATACCCAGGAGATATGGGATGAGATGCGCCATCTCTGCCCCACTTTCGCTGGCGTCACCTACGAAAAAATGGGCGAACTGGGCTATATCCAGTGGCCCTGCTTTGATGAGGCCGACAGCGATCAGGGTACCTCTTTCCTCTATAGCGACAAGTTCGATACACCAAATGGTCTGGCGCAGTTCTTCACCTGTGACTGGGTGCCGCCCATCGATCGTCTGACCCCGGAGTATCCCATGGTGCTCTCCACGGTACGCGAAGTGGGTCACTACTCCTGTCGCTCCATGACCGGCAATTGTCAGGCGCTGGCGGCGCTGGCGGATGAACCGGGTTTTGCCCAGATGAATGAGGAGGATGCCAAACGCCTTGGGATCTCGGATGGTGAGTTGATTTGGGTCTGCTCACGTAAAGGCAAGGTGATCACCCGTGCTCAGGTCAGTTCCCGTCCCAATAAAGGGGCCATCTATATGACTTATCAGTGGTGGATAGGGGCCTGTAATGAGCTGGTGACCGAGAACCTGAGCCCGATCACCAAAACACCGGAGTATAAATACTGTGCAGTCCGTATCGAACCGATTGCGGATCAGCGTGCGGCAGAGCAACATGTGATTGAGGAGTACAACAAACTGAAAGGCTATTTACGCGACAGTGCGCAGGAGAATAGCCGCAGGGTTGCGGGGTAGGTGCGGTTGCAGCGCCTCCACCTGCTAAGGGGAAGCTCGTTAATTCCCCTCCGTGGAGGGGTGGCGCGCCAGCGCCGGGGTGGTTCGGCGCTGCACGCGACAAAGTATATTAGGTTTTCGTGTATCACATA
>JBOFSC010000576.1:0-1893 GCA_051651345.1 Enterobacteriaceae bacterium | reverse complement strand
TCCCTGTCAAAGCCCGGAGGATAAATAGAACTCCCGGCAAAATAGCGATTGAGCGGAACCCGTTGATCACTGCGCACATGTTGAATCACATGGCTTTGTACCTCATCAAAAACACGATTCTCCGCCGCGATATACCCTGACCAGTCCGTTTTATCTAACGCCGCCTGACTCAACTCATGGGGGACATAAGTATGCCACACCTCCAGGCGAGGCCCCCGTTGTGAGTCATAAATTCGCACAGACATGAAAGTGACCAATGCTACCGCCAGTAGCAAAATAGCATAGCGGATGATTTTTTTTAGCAACAAGGTAGTCATGATATTGTTCCAGAGAAAGCGATAGTTGCAGTATTTAAACCTGCTATTCTACGCTGTTCTGCGACGAAATATCCACCAGGCCAGAGTGATGGTCACAACGGAGATACAGAGCAGAGGCCACAGGTTGCTCCAGAGCACCGCCATACCGGCATCCTTTAAATAAATCTGCTTGGTGATCTCCACAAAATGACGAATAGGATTGATCCAGGTGAGATGCTGCAACCAGAGAGGCATATTCTCCACAGGTGAGATATAACCCGACAGCAATATTGCCGGCATCATAAAGATAAAGACCCCGATAAAGGCTTGCTGCTGAGTATTACTCACTGACGAGATCAACAGACCAAACCCCACCAGCGAGCAGCCATAAACCAGCAACAACAGATAGTACAGGGGCAGGGAACCGGCAAAAGGGATGCGGTAGAGGAACAGGCCAAACAGCAGAATAATGGTGGCCTGCATCGTTGCCACCAGCAGCGCAGGCACCGCTTTACCGATAAAGATCTGCCCGGTGGAGAGGGGGGAAACCAGCAGTTGATCCAGGGTGCCCTGTTCCCGCTCCCGTGCCACGGAGAGAGAGGTCACTGTCATCACGCCGATGGTGGTGATCAGGGCGATCAGTGAGGGCACGATAAACCACTTGTAGTTCAGATTCGGGTTATACCAGTTACGCACCTCTAACTGATTGGCGTTGAGTGTATTGCTTACAGCCACAGGTAGCGTTGTGGTGGCAATCTGTTGAGCATAGGTCTGGGTAATTTGCTGAATATAGTTGGCCGCAATCTGCGCGCTGTTGGAGCGTCGACCATCCAGCAACAACTGTAGTTTCGCGCTGCGCCCCTCAGCCAGATGACGGGAGAAATCAGCAGGAAAACGTACCACCAGTAGGGCCTCCTGGTCGTCGATCACCGGTTGAATCTGTTGCGATGAGGAGAGCAGACGGATGCGTTTCACCGCTGTGGCGGCGGCAATACGTTGCGTGAGCTCGACAGAGTTAGCCCCATTATCCTCATTGTAAATCGCCACGGTAATATTATTGACGTCAAGGGTGGCGGCAAAGGGAAACAGGCAGACCTGCAAAACCACCGGCATAATTAACATAAAGCGTGTCTGTTTCACCCGTAGCAGAGATTGTAATTCCTTGATAATCAGGGTAAGTAAGCGATACAGCATCTCAACTCCTCAATCCAGCCTTCTGCGGGTTTTCAGTGCAGTTAAGCCGATTAACAGACAGGCAGACAGCAGCAAAAACAGCAGATTGGTCAATATCACATAAGGAATATTCCCCGCCAGAAACAGGGAGTGCAGGATAGAGACAAAGTAGCGGGCCGGAAAAATATAAGTAATGGCCTGAACGATAACCGGCTGACTCTCGATTTCAAACACAAAGCCAGACAGCATCACAGCGGGCAGAAAGGCAATATTGAGCGCGGCCATGGCGGCATTAAACTGATTGCGCATCACGGTGGAGATCAACAGACCTATCCCTAAGGTACAGGCCAGAAACAGCGAACTCACCAGAAACAGTAACAGGATGGAGCCCCGCCAGGGCACCTCCATAAACCAGACCGCCACT
>JBOFSC010000575.1:0-1459 GCA_051651345.1 Enterobacteriaceae bacterium | reverse complement strand
AGGGCAGGCAGCAGCAGGGGCAGGCTCTCAACCTCGTTATAAACGGGAATAACGATGGAAACCAGTTTGATCTCTGAATTATTCAATGTATGACTCCAAAATAGCTTTGAGTGCCGATACCACCCTGTCAACATCTGTCCGATCCATATCGGGGAACAGAGGCAGCGTGCACAGCCGGGCCGAATTCCACTCGGTATTGGGCAGGCTGATATGCGGATAGCGCTCACGGTAATATTTCTGTGTGTGCGCCGCCCTGAAATGCAGGCCGCTGCCGATACCCCGTTGTTGTAACTCCTGCATCAGGGTATCGCGATCGAGACCACAGCGCTCCGGGTCCACACGAACCATAAACAGATGCCAGGCATGCAGATGCGGATAGTCCGGCAATCCCAGGGGTTCCAGTGGCAAGGCCGTCAATTTATCACGATAACAGGCCGCCAGCTCACACCGTTTTGCATTAATCGCTGGTAATTTTTTTAACTGCTCCAGAGCAATTACTGCGTTTAAGTCTGCCAGATTATACTTAAACCCTGGCTCAACAACTTCCGCCTGCGGTTTGCGCCCCTGAGTCATGCGGTCAAAGGCATCCACCCCCAGGCCATGAAATTTAAGCGTACGCACCCGGTCGGCCAGCGCCTTATCATCGGTCACCAGCATCCCCCCTTCCGCACAGGTCATATTTTTAATCGCATGGAAAGAGAAGATGGCATTACCCTGAGAGCCTATCCAGCGGCCGCGATACTGTGTCCCCACAGCGTGGGCCGCATCTTCGATCACTGTAATGCCCCTGTCGCGGGCTAACTGATAAATCGGGTCCAGATCGGCGGGCGCACCAGCGTAATGCACCGGAATAATGGCCTTAGTGCGTGGGGTGATCGCCGCAGCAATCGTTTCGGCATCACACATTAATGTGTCGCGGTCCACATCGACAAAGACCGGTTCCGCACCCAGAAGGCAAATAAGGTTGATGGTCGACACCCAGGTTTGCGAGGGAGTGATCACTTCATCCCCCGGGCCGATACCCAGCGCCATCAAAGTCACGTGCATACCGGCAGTAGCCGAACAGAGCGCCACCGCATGTTGGCAGGAGAACGCTTCACAGAACTGCTGTTCCAGCTCCTGATTTTTGGCCCCGGTAGTGATCCAGCCCGAGCGCAACAACTCGATCACGGCGTTGATCTCTTCATCGCCAATAGCCGGACGGGAGAAAGGTAAAAATGATTGCATAGACATAGAGGAGAGCCTTGGTTCCATTTCGTATGACGCATATTGTAAAAAAATCATATCGCGTCGCTCAATAGAATTAAATCAAATAAAGCCGCAATATCACCCAGTGTAGCAAACAAACATCTCCTGTCCGACGGAAATCACTCTTTTAGCGCGAATAAACAACAGAGCGCGCTGCACTTTTCCGTTTGCACTTAAGGCTGGTATGATAGCAATCTACTTTGACCTGATG
>JBOFSC010000574.1:0-4034 GCA_051651345.1 Enterobacteriaceae bacterium | reverse complement strand
CATGAACATGAATGAAGTGCTGGCTAATCGGGGCAGTGAGATCCTGGGAGGAGAGCGGGGCGGACAGCGTCTGATCCACCCCAACGATGATGTAAACAAGAGCCAAAGTTCCAACGACGTTTTCCCCACCGCCATGCATGTGGCTGCTGTGGTGGCGGTTAATGAGAAACTATTACCGGCTCTGCGCGCGCTACACAGTACTCTGGCCAAAAAAGCAGAGCAGAATATGCATCTGGTAAAAATTGGTCGTACCCACTTACAGGATGCCACTCCCCTGACGTTAGGACAGGAGATTTCCGGCTGGGCCACCATGCTGCAAAACAATATTCGCCATATCGAAAACTCTCTGCCCCATCTGTGCGAACTGGCACTGGGGGGAACCGCTGTGGGCACCGGGCTGAATACCCATCCGGAATATGCAGTACGTGTGGCCGAAGAGTTGGCAAAGCTGAGTAAGCAACCTTTGGTCACTGCGCCTAATAAATTTGAGGCCCTGGCCACCTGTGATGCTCTGGTCCATACTCACGGCGCTCTCAAAGGGCTGGCAGCGTCTCTGATGAAAATCGCCAACGATGTGCGCTGGCTGGCTTCCGGCCCCCGTTGCGGTATCGGTGAGATCTCGATTCCTGAAAATGAACCTGGCAGCTCCATCATGCCCGGCAAAGTTAACCCGACCCAATGTGAAGCACTGACCATGCTCTGCTGTCAGGTGATGGGCAATGATGTGGCTATCAATATTGGTGGTGCTTCCGGTAACTTTGAGCTGAACGTATTCCGGCCAATGATTATCAATAACTTCCTGCAATCCGTACGTTTGCTGGCGGAGGGAATGAACAGCTTTAATGAACACTGTGCGGTGGGAATTGAACCTGATCAGGAGCGTATTGAGAAGTTACTGCATGAATCCCTGATGCTGGTCACCGCACTAAATACCCATATTGGTTACGACAAAGCGGCAGAAATTGCCAAAAAGGCCCATAAAGAGGGGTTAACGCTGAAAGCCTCCGCGCTGGCGTTGGGATACCTGACAGCAGAGCAGTTTGATGCATGGGTACGTCCACAAGATATGGTCGGCAGCATGAAAAAGGCATAATGATCCTGTTCTCTTCAAGAGGTTGCCCGATCTGTTATCGTGGGTGCTGTAACAGGCACCCACTGTTTTGCCGGACTATTTCCGCGACCACTGCTTGTCACCTTAATGAATAAACTGCATCTTGCTTTTCTGCTCAGTCTGCTGTTTAAAGGAATGCTGGCCATCGTTGAAGTGATCTCGGGTCTGCTACTCTGGTTGTTGCAGGGGCGCATCCTGACGCTTGCAGCCGATTTTATCAATTCCCACCAGGCATCCCATACGATGCTGTCCACCTCTCTGGGGGATAAAATCTGCAATGGATTAGAGCAGGCGATAGGGGAGATCACGGTTCAGGGGTCGACTTTCACCCTATTTTATCTGATCAGCCATGGTGTGATAAAACTCTGGCTGGTTGCTGGTCTGTGGCGTAATAAACTGTACTACTATCCTGTAGCAATCACCGTTTTTAGCCTGTTTATTGTGTATCAGCTTTACCGTCTTAGCGTGAGTTACTCACTGTTGTTAGTGTTATTAACGGTGATCGATCTGATCGTAATCGCACTGATCTGGACAGAATACCGGCGGGTGAGACATTCGGTTGGTTTTTTATCCCCTCTCCCGCGTGCGGGAGAGGGGGAGCGCAAACGCTGAAATTCAAGGATTGCCGATTTTAGCGCACATTAATTGGACGTCCCGTATTACGATCCAGACAGCGACGTGTCTCCGGCTCCCAATAAGCATTGATATTGGTGGAACTGTCGCAGGCTTTACTCTCATCCACCGCCCGATCGAACTTATCAAACTGCTTCTCGTTAAACCGATTGACCTTCTGGCGCAGACTGCGGGTATCATCCCACTGCTCTTTCATCTGCCGGGCCGCCTCTTTAGAATAAGCGTCATCGCCTTTATTCACATTGATACAGGTACTGCCCGGAGAGCAGCTCTGAGCCGCCATGGCGTGCTGCCAGCCTGCCAGGCAACAGAGCAAAAGAGTGGATTGCAGGACTTTTTTTAACCAGAACTGTTTCATCATAGAGCCATCCTGTAGAAACACGAAATACGCTTTGCTTAACATCGTAGCACTTTTACTTCTTTTGTATAAGATTATCTGTCAATGTGACCGCCATTCCCACATAGGTGGCCGGTGTCAATGCCTTAAGACGCTCTTTTTCGTGACCCGGTAACGCCAGCCCTTCAATAAAAGCCTGCATCTCACTGGCACCGATGCGTTTGCCTCGGGTTAACTCTTTCAGTTTTTCATACGGTTGCTCGATACCATAACGACGCATCACTGTCTGTACCGCCTCAGCCAAGACCTCCCAGTTATGCTCCAGTTCGCTGCTCAGGGCGTTTTCATTGACTTCCAGCTTCACCAAACCTTTTAACAGCGAGCTGTAAGCCACCTGTGAGTACCCCAAACCGACCCCCAGATTACGCAGCACTGTGGAGTCACTCAGATCCCGCTGCCAGCGTGACACAGGTAATTTTTCCGCCAGGTGATGCATGATGGCATTGGCCAACCCAATATTGCCCTCGGCATTTTCAAAATCGATTGGGTTAACCTTGTGGGGCATCGTTGAAGAACCGATCTCTCCAGGCCGTGTTTTCTGACGGAAGTGCCCCAGGGCAATATATCCCCAGATATCGCGTGCCAGGTCAAGCAGGATACGATTAAAACGGGCCACACAATCGAAATACTCAGCGATATAATCGTGGGGTTCGATCTGGGTGGTGTAAGGATTCCAGCTCAGTCCCAGAGAAGTGACAAATTGCTCACTGACCTGGTGCCAGTTAACCTGAGGATAGGCGATATGGTGGGCATTATAGTTACCCACAGCACCATTGAATTTACCCAGAATTTCAACTTGTTGTAATTGTCGCCACTGACGCTCCAGACGATGCAATACGTTGGCAAACTCCTTGCCCAGGGTGGTGGGTGACGCCGGCTGACCATGGGTACGCGCCAACAGAGGCACCGTACGATATTGTTGTGCCAGGTCTTTAACTGCACTCATAATCTGTTGCCACTCCGGCAGTAAAACCTGCTGACGGGCGCTCTCCAGCATCAGGGCATAACTAAGGTTATTCACATCTTCCGAGGTACAGGAGAAGTGAACAAATTCGCTTACTGCCTGTAGGGAAGGCATGGCCGCCAGTTTCTCTTTGAGCAAATACTCCACCGCTTTCACATCATGGCGGGTGGTTTGCTCAATCTCTTTGATACGCAAAGCATCCTGCTGATTAAAATCCGCAATAAGCTGCTGCAAAAAGGCCTGTTCCTGTGGGTTGAAAGGGGGCACTTCTGCAATTTCCGGGCGGTCAGACAGTTGCTGTAGCCAGCGAATCTCCACCACAAAGCGAAACTTAAACAGGGCAAACTCACTGAATAGGGCGCGTAACGGTTCCACTTGCTGAGCATAGCGACCGTCCAACGGGGAGAGGGCAGTCAGTGGCGAGAGAGGCATATAAAATTACTCCTGTGAAAGAATCTGACTTTATGTAAACAGGGATTAAGTTAGTAAAGATTGTACTTGTTGAAACAATCGATTACGAGAGAAGATCAGTTGCAGACGACTGCCTCCCATCTGTTGCCACAAAATGGCCGCCCGGATACCAGACAACAAAGCTGCTCGCACCCTGGCCTGAATCAATGGCTGCTGCAGCGCATTGGCTGAACCGATAACCCGAATCTGGGTTCCCATCGGGCTGATAATATCGACATAAATGGCGGCCAGCGCACTTTGAATCGTCTCTGACATCAGGTCAAAATGGAGCAGTTGACGTTTAACTTGCTCTATGCGATCCGACAGTTCTCCCATTGCTGCGCTGTTGGCGGACAGTTTACGGGCCAGCGCCATCAAACAGACTGCATAGCGGGTTAATTCAATATTGTTGCTCTGGCGCTGTGTATTTAACAGGCTGAGTAAGGTCTCCAGGCCGGTACGTAAGACTTGCTCATTAT
>JBOFSC010000573.1:0-3070 GCA_051651345.1 Enterobacteriaceae bacterium | reverse complement strand
CATCCGCTGTTCGACTATCTGATACACGAAAATCTAATATACTCTGTCGCGTGCAGCGCCGGACCACCCCGGCGCTAGCGCGCCACCCCTCCACGGAGGGGAATTAACCAGCTCCCCTTTTTGTGTAGATACCTATGCTGGCAAGGGGGAGGGAGTTAACACCTCAATCGTAATCACCGTTTTATCATCCCTGCTGCTCCCCTGTTCGTACTTGTTGCTGGCCTCCAGCAGCGCCGCACTTAAATTCCCTCCCTCAGGATGCTGCTGCATAAAGTGGCTGACAAATGTCTCCAGCGCCTGGTAGCCATAAAAAACTTTGTCGGGATTGGCCGCCTCAGTAATACCATCGGTATACAGCACCAACTGCGTGCGCTCCTGTAGAGGTAACAGATAACGTCGATAGTGATACCCCGGCAAGATACCCAATACCGGGTCGGCATCATCATAAGGCATGTGGTAACGTTGCCCATCGAAATGAAACAGCGGAATATCATGTCCGGCAATGGCAAAACAGATCTCCTTCTGACGCAGATCAATCCGCAAACAGATGGCACTGATAAACATATCTTCGGCGTCGGTTCGGCACAGATAGTCATTCAGGCGATCCATGACCTTTTCCGGGGACGTCGAGAGTTCCAGCAAAACATTCAGTTGCGCCAGCACAAAGGAGGAGTAGACCGCCGCCGTCACATCCTTGCCACTGGTATCGCCAATAAAGCAGTAGAGCGCGTCAGGATGAGTAACCAGATCATAGACATCACCAGAAAGCTTACCCGCCGCCTGGTGAGCCGCATACACCACTGCCCGTAAGGGAGGGCAATCCACTGCTGTCTCTAATTCGGATCGCATAAATTTTTGCTGAATTTTGGCAGCCAGCTCCATCTCGCCCTGATATTTTTCAAAGCGCCTCTCCGTTGCCAGCAGCTGTTGCAGATTCGCACGCATCTGCTCAAAACTGTCGTGCAGATTAATCACTTCATGGATCTCAGGGCCGTGCTTTTTGCTAAACAGGGGCTGATCCAAATTATTGGCAGCCAGATGACGCGCCGCCTCAGAAAGGTGCTTAATCGGCTGGCCAACCTCCAGTAAGCGCTTAGTCAGACTGCTTTTCAGCATCCGCCGCTGACTAATAACAAACAACACCATCAGCACCAACCAGAACAGTGTCAAAAACGCTATCAGGGAAGTATCAAACAGAACGATAAAATTAACGCTGCCATTCAAGCCATCTACCATATGGTAGAAAAAGCCGTGGGAAAAATGCCAGCGACTATCCGCCGGTAACTTCTGTACCTGCGCCAACAACAACTGAACGCGGCCCGGAGGAACCGGCTCATCAGGGGTGGCTATATTATGCACCGTCCCCGAGGGGTGGGAGGTGTAGTAAACGGTGATATTGTGATAACTGAGTCGGCTAATGCCATCAAGTTGCTTCAAAAAACCATTCAGTTGTGCCACCGGAACATCCACTGCAGTGATCATCTTTATCTTCTGATGCTGCTTCACCGGAAAGGCATAGGTAATGATATTGAGCGCATTGCCCAACAGATTAACATAGGGAGGCAGCGTATAGGGTGCGCCAGTTTGCCAGGCATATTTAAACCATCCCCGCTGGGAATAGTGACTTTTCAGTGAGCTATAGAAACCAGGAAGTGACGTTATCGTGATACTATCCTGATTATTTTTATGAATATAAACACCATAGTCGCGATCAGCAGGCACATAGCCATAAGCGATACCATAAATCACAGGGGAAGAATCCAGTAACTTAATCACCCGTTGATTTATCTGCGCGTCCCTCTCCCCTGCCCGCATCCCCTCATTTATTGTATGCGTCAGATTTTCACGAATGACGTTAAGTTCCTGCTCAGTACTTCTGAAGGTGGAGTGCATAATAGCCAGGGTATTATTTAGCGGCACAAAAATAGCCTCTGTCATAACATAACAGAGCACCAACACCACCACTATATTAAGCAGAATCACCGGTACAAAGACATAAACAGAGATCCGTTTAAAAATAAACTGGACCATACTGATAGGATTCTCGCCCTGCGCCATTAAATAATCACCTTAAATTGGTTAGCCCGGCGGAGCGGATCATATTGGCAGGTAAAACTTTGCGCTATCTGTTTGATTAATTGTAATCCCAGTCCTCCCGCATTGAGTGTTTTCTCTTCTCCCATGACAACAGCCTCTGCTCTGTTTACCGGCAATAAATCGTCCAGATTCAGTCTCCCCCCCCCCTCCGCGGTATAAAACAGCGTCAATGGCCCTTCGTGCAGCTCAATCAGCAAATTGATCAACTGCCCACGACCAAGAGCATGGGTGAAGCTGTTGGTTAACAGCTCTTCGCAGATAAACTCCAGCTTGTAGGCAATATCGTCTGAGTGCAGTGACAAGGTCCTGCAAGCCGTCTTCATATTCGCCACCACCAGGGGGAAATCTCTCTGTTGGATAGTCTGAAACTGTCGGCTGATCATCACATGGTTTCTGTTCATAGGATCATGAAACTCATTCAGGCACATCGCCAGGATTTACAAATGGCATAATTTTATGAAAGCCAGAGAGTTCAATTAATCTTCTGACCATACTGTGTTCCGGTGCAATCACCTGGATATGGCTCTTATCAGAACGCACGATCTTCGCCAGACTGACAAAGCTGCGCAGACCAATACTGCTGATATAGCTCAGCTCGCTTAAATCGAGTAACACATCACGGCCTTTCTGGTAGTGCTGCTGAATAAAACTGTCAAACTCGGCATAACTTTCATAATCCAGTTTGCCGTTAAGGGAGAACACCTGCACCTTCTCGTGCGGCTGGTAAGTCACTTGCATAAAATCCTCTGTCAGGGGTGTGGTACGAAACAGTTCAAATCCCCCTCCTGCACCTACACAAAAGGGGAGTAGTTCAATTCCCCTCCGTGGAGGGGTGGCGCGCCAGCGCCGGGGTGGTTAATACGCCATAACCTCATGTCAATCCGGTAAAACATTCACGGCTCGAATGTGTGATACCTATATCTACTGAACTTGAAGTTCTGCAACTTGAAAGATGAAGGGGATATAAACTGAA
>JBOFSC010000572.1:0-9588 GCA_051651345.1 Enterobacteriaceae bacterium | reverse complement strand
AAAATGGCATAGACCGCCGCCACCACCGCCGCTTCGATGGGAGTAAAGATACCAAAACGAATTCCGCCCAGGATAATAATGGGCAGAAACAGCGCCCAGATCCCTTCACGGAGCGCTTTACGTTTCTCCGCTTTACTGGCGCGGGGCTGAACCGTTAACTGCTCCTTTCTGACAATCAGCCCCCAGACAATTGTCAGCACCAGCCCCATTAACAGGCCAGGCACAATACCACCGAGGAACAGGTTTTTAATAGAGATCCCTCCCGCCACTCCCACCAAAATCAATGGTAATGAGGGGGGAATCACCGGTGCGATAATACCACCAGAGGCTAACAGACCGATGGAAGATCCTTGCGGGTAGTTAGCTGCTTTCATCATCGGGTAGAGAATACTGACCAGCGCCGCAGCATCCGCCACCGCAGAGCCGGAAAGCCCGGCAAGCAATATTGAAGTGATGATCGCCACATAACCCAGACCGCCCTGACGATGACCGACATAGCAACTGGCCAGACGGACAATCCGCGCCGACAGCCCACCCGCCGACATCATTTCACCCGCGACCAGAAAAAAGGGAATCGCCAGCAGAGAGAAGTTGTCCACACCGTTGATCAGCGCCTGTGCCAGAATATCGGCACTGAACATATCGAGCTGCAACATCATGGCAATGGAGGCGAGCAACAGGGCGAATGCCACAGGCAGACGCAGTAGAATTGAAACGAGCAATACACCGATGAAAGTAAATAAAATCATGTCATTACTCCCGCCTTTTGTTTTTAATTTTTATGGGGAACGATGAGTCGAAGCAGCGCAATCAGCGCCATCAGCCCACCGGATAACACGCCTGGTAAATAGAAGAGTCCTGAAGGTAATCCGGTTAAGGGGGAGAGATCACGCCAGTTATTGAGTGTTTGCTCATATGAGCCAATACAGAGCATCGCCGAGCAACACAAAATCACCAGCCAGCACAGGCGATCCAATAAAGGCACCCAGCGTGGCATAAAATGCTCAGAAAACTCCGTCACTGCCAGGTGCGCCCGACGTTGCAATACCATCACCGCTCCGAGTATCACGACCCACACCAGCCCAAGACGGGAGAGCTCCACCACTTCACGCAGACCGGAGGAGAAGCCATAACGCAGAACCACATTGGTAAACACCAGCACGATCATGATATTCAGAATAATGGCAGTGAGAAGATTGATACCCTGCCCTATCCGATTGCATATCCTGTCCATAAGCCCCTCCAATGGCAACGTACTGAAAACTATTCATTTAAAACTATTTATTTAAAACTACAGCGCGATAATCTGCTGCCAGATTTCATCATGGATATCGATACCGCCCTGCTGCTGATGTCGGGCAATAAACTGCTCGATTTCTGCGCCAGCCAGCATAATCTGCCCACTTTCGGCAGGCTCAGAGGCCAGTACATAATCACGTATCCGCTGCATCTCTTTAAGCAGGGCTTCATGCTGCATCGTCTGTCCGACATCGATCGCTATCAGCATCTGGGAGACACCGAACTCTGCTTTTCTGTCTTCGGTCAGGGCCGGAACAGAGTAGCCACCACTCACTGCGGTGAGCAGCATGTCGAGTACGATGGAGAGAGAAGAACCTTTCCAGAACCCCATGGGCAACAGGCGTTTAGTGCGCCAAAGAACGTGCGGATCTGTGCTCAGATTGCCGTTATCGTCAAAACCACCGACTACGGGCAGGGGTTTATCGGCCAGCACATAGTTTTGCAATTGACCGTAGGAGTATTGGCTCATGGAACAATCCACCAGCATCGGCGGATCTCCTGGCATGGCTATCATCAGAGGATTCGAGCCGATACGGTGGTCTTTACCGCCCCATGCGGGCATGACGGCCACTGAGTTGGTGGAGGCAATCCCGGCGAATCCCTGACGCGCCATTTTCAGCACATAGGTCCCGCCGCGCATCCAGTGATTGGAGTTGCGCATGGCCACCATGCCGATACCATATTGCCGGGCCAGCGCCATCGCACGCTCAGAACAGAGCAGACCATTGAGGACGCCGGGGCCGAAATGACAATCCCACTGCTCCAGCGCCCCCAGTGAATGCACGCAGGCAGGCGTGGCATTGAGTTGCACCTCGCCCTTATCCACTTGCTCAATAAAAACCGGAAAGCGATTGATACCATGCGAATAGGTGCCTTCATTGGCCATTTCCACAAAGCCGCCAGCCAGTTTACTGGCCAACTCCTCTGACATCCCCCGCTTTAGCAGGATGCGCTGATACTCTGCCTGCAATTGTTCTGTTGCGATGATTGGCATGGCTCTCTCCTTGTTGGCAATTTCGTATTGTGTAACGTTTATATTGTGTAACGTTCGTATTGCGTAACGACTATGCCGCAGGATTCCGAATTTTAAAATCGCGGTTGTGGTGATCTGTGAAGCTACAGGAGAAAAACGGGTTATTCAGGTATTATTGTTCCGCAATAGGGAACATCATCATAAATAATTCAAATAACTCAGCTAAAAGAAAAAGCCGTGAGTGCCAGCCAAATTCCCAATCCGGTCAGAAGAATGCCAATCGTGCGGTTGATGGTTTGTTGTTTTTGCAACAGCCGGTTACGCAATCCCTCTTTAGAGAGAAACAGGGCCACCAAACTGAACCATACCCAATGGGCAAATGACATAAACAGACCATAGCTGATTTGCAGCAGTAGCGGCGTCTCGGGGTTAACCACCTGGGTATAGACGCTGACGACAAACATCGTCGTTTTAGGATTCAGGGCATTGGTGAAAAAGCCATTTTTAAATGCCGTCAAGGCACTCAAACTGCTGGCTGAAGCATCGCTGCTATTGGCCGCAGGTTTACTAACAAAGGTTTGATAGCCAATATAGATAAGATAGAGCGCTCCGGCGCCCCTGATCAGCATAAATAGCGTGGGCGAACTGCCGATGATCAAGCCCACTCCTACCAGGGTATAAAACACATGCAGTTGTACCGCAAAGGCGATCCCCAGAGAGGAGAACAGGCCCGCCGACCGGCCATAAATCAAACTATTTCTGGTCACCATGGCAAAATCTGCCCCAGGACTTATCACCGCCAAAATCGTTATTGTCGCGACTGCTATCAGTTCAAACATCGTTGTCACAAGCTCCCTGTTTTATTTTTTTTATTAAAGGTAACCGCGCCTCTTTCAATAATCACGGATATCGTGTTGCGCTATCACAACATTAACACCCTGTTGTAGCAGATCGTGATGAAGCTTGTCACTCATGGCAGCGTCAGTAATTAAGGTATCAACAGTGCTGAGGCTGCAAACAATATTGGGACTTCTGCGGCCAAATTTGGAGGAATCAGCCATCACAATTACCTTTCTGGCGGCGTCACACATGGCTTTACTCACCATATACACTTCATTGAAGGTGGTAATACCGCTATTGAGATCGATACCATCGGCTCCCATAAACAGCTTATCAAAGGTGAAGTGAGAGAACGCATTTTCCGCCAGCTGTCCATAAAATGACGCTGATTTTTTACGCAGGGTGCCTCCGGGCATCAGAATCGTCAGTTCGTTGTTCAGCTCAGATAGCGCATTAACAATATGCAGGCTGTTAGTCATTACGGTCAGGTTATTGAACTGCTGTAACAGGGGGATCATTTGTAATACCGTGCTACCGGCATCGAGAATAATGGAATCACCATCATCAATCAATTGCACCGCTGCCTGTGCGATCTCCTGTTTCTGCTGGCTGTTGATCCTGGTTTTGTGATCAAGTGGAGGATCCGTCTCATCACGATTGAGAACGACCCCACCGTAGGTACGAATAACTGCCCCAGCTCTGGCCAACACAACCAGATCCTTGCGGATTGTGGTACCTGTCGTGGCAAAATGCCGCGCCAGCTCGTCGACGGAACATTGCCCTTCTCTTTGTAAATGTACCAGAATCGCATCCTGGCGCTGACGTGGTTTCATGCTGTTTTCGCCCTGTATGAAAATGAATAATGATCATTTTAAAAATAATTCCATTTATAACGAAATCATTAAACTGTTACGTTAAGGGCTAATGATAGAGCATTTTGACATTTTTTATCACAGGGGAAGATCAATTCTGGCTCTATTTCTTTTAGATAACAGCAGTGCAGTGCCAGAACAGGAGCAGGTTGCACGAAAACAGTGACCCCTTTCATCAGCAACGAACCCACTATCTGCTCCTGCTCATTGACAGCGATGGCAATAAGCACTCTGGGGCTAAAGCCGCCTCCACTGCGGCCAATACCCACTTTACCGAGCTTGCTGAGACGCTCTAAAGCACGATTAAAACAGTACATCTGCCAGCCGCCCAGTAGCATTTGTACAATCCAGGCTGTCACTGCAAAAGCAATTAATGTGTTAATCATGGTGCTCCTCTGCCATCACATTAAAACATCACCTGACCTCCGGTAACATTCAGAGATTGACCGGTGCAATAGGACGCTTTATCACTGGCATAGAAAAGCAGAATATCGAGCACATCCTGATATTCACAGCCGCGTTTCAGGGGAACTTTGCCCATATAATAACTCTCAACTTGTTCTGCGGGGATCCCCAGTTTGTGAGCGTATTCAGGCAGCAAAGATTGAAACATAGGAGAGTGCAGCAAATTGCCCAGCATTAAAGCATGAACAGTGATGCCGTACTCTGCCAAATCCAATGCCAGAGACTGCGTTAGCCCCACACCACCAAATTTAGACGCGCTATACCCTGAGTTATGTTTGCTGCCCACCTTGCCGGATTTTGAGTTAATTTGAATGATCCTGCCTTTGATACCATCCCTGATCATTAAGCGGGAGAATTCACGCGAGCATAAGAAGTACCCCACCAGATTGACCTGTAAAGCATGATCAAAATCACCCAGGGTAACATCGGAGATAAAGGCGGCACGGGCAACACCGGCACTATAAACCAGCAGATCCACCCTGGAAAAAATAGTATCAATACCCTGTGCCAGAGCAATCACACTCTGCTCGCTGGCGGCATCACAACCAAAGGCATACGCGCTCGCCTCTCCATATTGCGCCTTGATCTCATTGGCCACCAGAGAAGCTTTTTCGCTCTGAATATCTGCAACCGCCACCCGATATCCTGCCTGGGCTAACCCATGACACAAAAAAGCCCCCAGAGTTTGTCCACCGCCGATGACAACTGCCACCTGTTTCATGACGCCTCCTGATGACTGTACTCAGACAACACTTGTGGATTGATAAATTTCATCGTATCACCGACCACAATCACTGCTGGACACGGGCCTGACACATGCACACAACCGGGATATTCAGCCTGTGAGTTAGCATCAAACCGTAACGTAATATGCCCCAGTTCCTGCAGATTCTGCTGTGCGAGTCTGCCGACAGCGGTCACCGGATATCGCTGATTTACCAGCTCCAGTAACAGCCCAGGCCGGAGTGTGTCAGTCAGGAGAGCAGGGCGAGTGATAAAGCAGTAATCCCGAATAGCCTGCGGAGCCGCTTCACAAAATGTGATCAGCATATTGTCCTGCAAGGACTCTGCTGCCAGGCGACCCATCGCGCTAAAGCTGGTTTGGTAAATAATGGACATCAATAAAGATCTCCTATTGGTAGATAAAACCTGAAACTAACCAGGCCAGCAGAACCGTAGGTGCGCCGGTAAGGAAGCGACCCACCAGTACCGAAGGCACACCCACCTGCACAGTCTCCTGCTTCGCTTCTGCCAGCGATAAACCCACCGGAATAAAATCAGCCGCAGCCTGCGCATTGATGGCAAACAGAGCGGGCAAGGCCAGAGCTGGAGGGATATATCCCTGCCCGATCTGTACCCCAATCAGCACTCCGATAACCTGAGCAATCACGGCACCAGGGCCGAGGAACGGCGAAAGAAAGGGAAATGAACAGATCAATGCCAGCGTCACCAGCCCCAGAGGATGGCTTGCCAGGGGAGAGAGCCCCTGGGCGATCCAATCCCCAAGGCCGGAAGCGATGATGATACCGATCAGAGCTGAGACGAAGGCCATAAAAGGCAGGATAGTTTTTAAGACGGTATCAATGGTATCGCGACCTGCCTGAAACAGTACCGCAACGGCAGACCCCATACCCATACCGATCGTTGCCAGCAATCCCTGGCTCTGCTGGGTAATTTTTTTACTGCTGTCGTATGCGCGCCTGCTGGTTGTCTGCCCCCGCCTGATGGCAGATTCATCTGCTGTAGTGTGCCGAAGCACAAGAGAAATCCCCTCCTCTTCTACCGCCGAGACATAGAGATCCTCCACAATATACTCCGCCAGAGGGCCTGACTTTCCAGTGGCATGGATATTGAGGGTAGGAATGCGACGTTTGGGATAGAGACCACAACGCAGAGTACCGCCACAATCGATCACCGCCAGTGCTATCTCTTCTGCGGGGGGGTCTCCTTCTTTAAAGCCGTCCACGGCCTGCCAGCCGGTCAATTCCACGATTTTATCAATCAGCGCGGGCCGGGTTCCGGCGGTGATATAGACTACCTTTTTACCTGGCTCAACAGGGAGATACAGTGGGCCACCCCAACCGCCAGCCCCTTTTTCAATACGAAGATGGTGTGTCATAAGGAGTCTCCCGACAGATGTACCTGGCGCGACAACTGAACCCCCATTTTTTTGGCGAAAATAGCGGTGGTGAGATCAGTGACCCAGCCACGGAAAAAGTTAGTCACCAGTCCCACCAAAAAATAGCTTACGGCCAGAGGTGCCAGAGGCAAGCCCAGCGTGGTAAGACCTGCGGCAATGCCGAGATAAACAAACAGTTCGCCAGGGTTCACATGGGGAAACAGGCCATTCATTGAGTGGCAGCTATAGGATGCCGCGGCGTAATAACTGGGTTTGTATTGCTCCGGCATAAAGCGCCCCAGACTGAGGGTCATGGGGTTACAAAAAACAAATGTGCCGATACAGGGCAACAGCAAGTAACGAGCTAACGGGTTACCGGCACAAAGCTGGGCCATTTTCTCAATACGCTGCTGACCAATAAGGCGGATCAGGGCATTCATAATGACGAGCAGGCTGATCAGCAGAGGCAAAATGCCTGTTACCATACTGGTAAAGACTTCTCCACCTTTTTGAAACAAACCGATAAACCATTCTGCACCTTGGATAATGATATCGATCATAGATTCCTCCCTGGGAATGGTGAAGGGGCAACTTGTGCAAGAGTCACACGAGCAACAATCAATGCGATACCAGTATTGCCACAAAATATTTCATAATGAAAGATTTATTGATCTATTTGAAAGATAATTGCGAGTCGGATAGCAATTTCGTATGAGAATTTTCAATAAGCGGAAAGGATTCAGGCAATGGGGTTCACGTTTATGGGCAAGGTTAGAGGCACCGCAATTCCCCTCCGTGGAGGGGAATTAACGAGTTCCCTTTTTTGTGTAGATGTCTATGCTTGCCAGGCCTCGGCAAGCAGGTACGCTTCTGTTTCTGCAGACAGTACCAACTCTGTGGACAGGGGATCCTGGGGTTCCAGTTTCCAGCTTAAGATCAACTCTGCCAGATAACGCCGCCCTGGCTTGTCAAGCTGGCTGGCCTCCCAGACCAGAGTGACAGCAGTGAACAGATGATATAACCCGCTGGCCGCCTGCCGAGTCATGGAAAGCCCCCCGGCGGTGATCGCCTGTTCTGCCAGGGTAAAAACGCGCTGCTGCGCTTTGCCGAGACGCTCTTGCACTGTTTTGTCCGGCTGCGCGTCAGCCAATAGCTGTTCAATATGCCGCTGCACTGCCTGCAGTGAGTTCTCCCGAATCATGGCGCGCCTGACATCAAGCGCCACAATATTGCCCGTGCCTTCCCAGATCGACCCCAGCTGTGCATCGCGAAACAGGCGCGGGTCATCCCACTCTTCTATATAACCACAGCCACCACGGATCTCCATGGCATCTGCCGTTACTTTGCGTGCATCACGGCAGGCTCGAAACTTAATCAGCGGCGTTAAAATCCGCAACAGCGACCAGGCGTGCGCATCGCCTTTATCGGCGCGATGCAATACTTCAGCCGTCTGCAACATCATGCTACGCGCCTGCTCGCAGGGCAGCAGTAATTTGATCAATTGCCGTCGCATCAGGGGCAGATCGATCAGAAGTTTGCCGAAGGCAGAGCGATGGTGCGCCACATAAAAGGCTTCACTCACTGCCCGTCGCATCAGCCCGGCGGAGCGAACACCGTTGGAAAGTCTGGAGTTATTCACCATATCTGCCATTTGTACGAAACCTCGCCCGGCCTCACCCACCAGCCAGGCGGTGGCCCCTTCAAGGCGGATCTCACCGCTGGCCATGGAACGGGTGCCCAATTTATCTTTCAGACGCAAAATGCGAAAAGCGTTAGCCGATCCATCCTCCAGATAGCGGGGCAGCAGAAACAGCGAGACGCCTTTCATCCCCTCCGGCGCACCTTCAATCCGTGCCAGTACCATGGCGAGATCGGCGTCAGCATTAGAGCAGAACCACTTATCCCCATACAGCAGGTAACTGTCACCTTGCGGCACAGCCAGCGTTGTCGTTGCCGCAATATCTGATCCGGCCCCCTGCTCAGTCATAAACATGGCACCTTGCATCAGGTTATGCAGATCCGTTGTGGTCAGTTGCGGCAAATACTTCTGCACCAGTGCCGGGGAACCATATTTTTTAGGGTTCTGGTGAGGGAATCCGTCATAGAGACCGGGCAAAGGAGACCAAACTCCGCCTGAGCAAACAGATAAGTAAACAGATATTTCAACACAGGCGGTAACGGCCCCGGCCAGTCGAGGAGATCGTCACGATGAAACAGGGCCGCCATGGCAAATTCGCTGAAAGCGTAACGCTCCAGTTGATGGTAAGCCGGATGTTTGATAATTCGCTGTTCATCGAGACCGGTTCGGGTTCGCACCTGTAGCTGAGGCGGATTTTTGTCTGCCTGACGCGCCAGTTCAGTTAACTCGCCTCCCGCCAAAGCGCCCAGCCGACACAGCCGCGGTAGCTCACCAGCTTTAACAACAGCTTTAGGAGCCTTGCTATGATGGTGTTTTTCAACCCATGTGTAGAGTGTATTGGCGTTTATACCAAGCTCTTTCGCTGTCTGACTCACTGACTGGTCAGATTCTACTGCCAGCTTAACGGCTGACTCCTTAAACTCTGCTGTATAGGAATTATGTTTCTTTCGGCTCATCTCAAACACACCTTATATTGAGCAGGCAATATTACCTGCGTTTGTGTGTCCGGGATAGTGTAGCCACTTCACTCTCTACCCGCCACAGCTCTTTGATCCCCAGTGCGTAGTGCTGCGGATCGCTGTGGCTGTCCAATTGATAGTCACGGATCACTCTCTTGCCCAGATGACCGCGACATCCTTCAGCAAACAGGGTATAGCGGGCGCGTATCGCCATACCGGGCGTGTACACTCCCTCTTTAGGTTCCCCCTGCTTATCCCGCCCCTGCTCTCCGGTAATAATACCGCATCATATGTAGGTACTTAAGCTCATAACACATTGATGTACCTTTAATTCATTACAGGGTAAATACTAAGACCTAACGATAGCAACATACTTTTCTGATCTCGCCTGGGATGAGCTCGTTGACCATGAGTCGCAAAAA
>JBOFSC010000571.1:0-2551 GCA_051651345.1 Enterobacteriaceae bacterium | reverse complement strand
CTGGCACCTTTACATGTTTTGCTACAGATCAACATCAGTGCAGAACAGAGTAAATCAGGTATTATGTTAACGGAAGCTGAGGCGCTGGCTGAAGCCGTCTCCCTGTTGCCCCGTTTGCGCCTGCGTGGCCTGATGGCTATCCCTGAGGCCTGCACGGAGTTTAGCCAACAGCTTGAGATATTTCAGCAGATGCAGCAAGCCTTTAAGACATTACGGCAACGCTATCCCTCGATGGATACCCTCTCCATGGGGATGAGTGACGATATGACCGCAGCCATTGCTGCAGGTAGCACAATGGTACGCATCGGTACCGCCATATTTGGCGCCCGACAAGCATTTGCAAAAACTCCACATAATCAATAAAGAGGAGACCACGATGGC
Source organism: Enterobacteriaceae bacterium (assembly GCA_051651345.1). Taxonomy (GTDB): domain Bacteria; phylum Pseudomonadota; class Gammaproteobacteria; order Enterobacterales; family JBOFSC01; genus JBOFSC01. Next base: position 2,170 of record JBOFSC010000571.1, on the reverse strand, counting down.
ACAACGTAAAATCGCTTTTCTGGGTGTCGGTAATATTGCCAGCGCTATGATCGCCGGTCTGGTCGAGAGTGGTTATCCGGCCAGCCAGATTATCGGCTGTAATCCCTCGGACACTAAGCGTGATGCACTACATAAAAAATATGGTACGATCAGCAGTGATGATAATTTAGCTTCTGCCCGGCTGGCGGATGTTATCGTCCTGTCCGTGAAACCCATGAAGATAGCCGAAGTCTGTGGCGAGTTACGCCGTCATGTGGATTTAAGCAACAAACTGATTCTCTCTGTGGCCTCCGGCATCACCGTAAGCCGGATAACCGAGCTGCTCGGCCCTAATCTGCATATTGTTCGCGTTATGCCCAACACCCCCTCGCTGATCGGTGAAGGCATGTGCGGTCTGTATGCAGCCCCGGAAGTGAGTCAGGAAGAGAGACAATATACCGCGCAGTTGATGAGCGCGCTGGGGAAAATCTGCTGGGTTGATCGTGAGAGCGGCATTAATGATATTATTGCGGTTGCCGGCAGTGCACCCGCCTACTTTTTCCTGTTTATGGAGAGCATGCAGCAGGAAGCCGAACGCATGGGGTTCAGCCAGGAAGATGCCAGTCTGCTGGTGCAACAAACCGCTATTGGCGCAGCGGCGATGGTGGCGGCCAATCCGCAACTGGATATCGGCACACTGCGTGAGCAGGTCACCTCAAAGGGAGGCACCACGGCGGCAGCATTACAGGTCATGCGCGATGAGCATTTACCCGAAGCGGTTGTCAACGGTATGCGCGCTGCGGTAGCCCGTGCCCAGGAGATGGAAAAACTGTTTTAATCGATTTATTCTAAACAGAATATTGTGAATAACAACAACTAAGGTGACAAGACTGTGAGTTTTGCTGCATTTATTATTGATACTGTTCTCAGTCTGTTAGTGCTCTTGTTACTGCTGCGTGTATGGATGCAGATTGCCCGTGCCGATTTTTATAATCCGTTTGCACAATTTGTCGTCCGTTTGACCCAGCCTGTGACTGGACCTGTACGCCGTATTCTGCCGTCAATAGGCTCGCTGGATACCGCCTCGCTACTGCTGGCCTATGTGCTGGTTATCGCCAAATTTATCCTGCTCTACTGGCTACAAAATGGCTTTTTGTTACTGGATCCGATACTGCTGTTAGGTGCAGTGATCGTCCTGATCAAAATGGTGGGTAAGCTGGCTTTCTGGGTTCTGTTACTGCGGGCTCTGATGAGTTGGGTCAGCCAGGGCCGTAGCCCGGTGGAGTATGCACTGATGCAACTGACCGAGCCCTTCTTGTCTGTAATCAGGCGCTTTTTACCCAATACCGGCGGGCTCGATTTCTCAGTGATGATCGCCATGTTTATTCTGATGGCACTGAATTACCTCGGTACTGATCTCACCGCGATGATCAATATGGCTGGCTTCTGGATAACAGGATGAGTATTCAACGCCTGGCGGATGGCTCCCTGCGGCTCAATCTCTATATTCAGCCCAAAGCCAGCCGGGATCAGATTATTGGCCTGCACGGTGCAGAGATAAAGGTGGCGATCACCGCACCACCGGTTGATGGGCAGGCCAACAGTGGCCTGATCCGTTTTCTGGCGAAACAATTTAAGGTTGCCAAAAGTCAGGTGCTGATTGAAAAAGGGGAAACCGGCCGCCATAAGCAAGTGCTTATTATGGCGCCGAAACAGCTTCCCGATGAGATCAGCGCTCTGATGGCAGACAGTAATGAACAGTGAGTCTGACATGCAAAAAGTTGTTCTTGCCACCGGCAATGCCGGTAAAGTCGCTGAATTAGCGACACAACTCGCTGACCTGGGCCTGCATATCGTGTCCCAGAGTGAGCTCAACATCGATGCTCCGGAAGAGACAGGTCTGACCTTTATCGAGAATGCGCTGCTCAAAGCGCGCCACGCGGCACAACTGAGCGGCCTGCCCGCCATCGCCGATGATTCCGGTCTGGCTGTCAGCGCCCTTAATGGTGCGCCGGGCATTTACTCGGCCCGTTATGCCGGTATCGACGGAGATTCTGCCGCCAATATGGCAAAATTGCTGGTGGAGCTGCGTGATACGCCCACGGAGCAGCGTGATGCCTGGTTCTACTGTGCCCTGGTGTATCTGCGTCATGCCAACGATCCGACCCCCATTGTCTGTCAGGGCCGCTGG
>JBOFSC010000570.1:0-6692 GCA_051651345.1 Enterobacteriaceae bacterium | reverse complement strand
GACTGCGTGGCGCCGTACCGGTTATTCTGGCCGTGTTCCCGATGATGGCGGGCCTGCCACAGGCAAACCTGTTCTTTAATGTGGCTTTCTTTGTGGTGCTGGTCTCCCTGATCCTGCAGGGAACCTCCCTGGGCTGGGCAGCGCGTAAAGCCAAAGTTGTGGTGCCTGCCACCCCCTCACCTATCGCCCGTGTCGGACTGGATATTGACCCTCAACAACAGTGGGAACAGTTTATTTTTCAGCTGGATGCGGATAACTGGTGCGTCGGTGCCCGCTTACGCCAACTGAAGATGCCGGAAGGCACCCGGATTTCGGCCCTGATGCGCGGTTCACAGTTACTCTATCCCCAGGGTAATACCCGGCTGCATGAAGGGGATATTCTCTGTGTTATCGGCCTGGAGAAACATCTGCCCGCACTGGGCACCCTGTTTAGCCATGCGCCGGAGCAGGATCTGCAGGAGCACTTCTTTGGTGAGTTTATCCTCAATTCCAGTGCCGAGCTGGGGGAGATCGCCCAGCTCTATGGTCTGGAGCTCTCTGCCGAGCATGAACCTAAGCAGACTCTGCAGGATTTCATGCTGTCCCTGCTCGGTGGTGAACCGGTAGTGGGAGACGCCGTCGAGTGGGATGGTCTGCTCTGGACTGTAGCTGAAATGGATGAGCACCAAATCAGCAAAGTGGGTATTAAAATCAGCACGGCCCAGAACGAACTTCATGATGAAGAATAGTGAGCAAAGCATGTTAAATTTCACATTAAAATCAACATATTATGATGTGGTTTGGGATTTTTACATTTTCCCGTTAACAAAGCTTGCTATTCCACTTTTCCACAGGCAAAATGCGCCCATAAAAGATGACCGCTGCCTCAGTTTTGGCCGCGGTTGTTTTCATTGGGAGCAGCCCTTTTGGCTGTGATCCTTTACCGGGTATAGCATATAAAGCTATGGAATCATTACTTATGGTGCATCACACCATATAGTGAGGAAACAAGTCATGAAGCATCTACTTGCTTTCAAGCCGGTCGACACCGGTTTCTGCTGCGGACGCAGTGGTCTCTCTGGAGGACTCGCAGTCTCTGTCTGCCCTCCACTCTTTTCTGCTATTTTCCCCCCATCGTTTACCCGAAGTCCCTCATTAACTTCTCTGCTTACGTGTATGTATAAACAGGCAAGAAGTAATGGGGGGCTTAGCCATGTCGCTTAATACCGCAAAACCCAAATACCAACTGCTGAAAACCCTGACCCTGTTTCAAGTGATTATGATGGGGCTGGCCTATATTCAGCCGATGACCATGTTCGACACCTTTGCCATTGTCTCCCACAAGACACAAGGGCATGTGCCGACCTCCTATATGATTGCGTTGGTGGCCATTTTGTTCACTGCCGTCAGCTATGGCAAGCTGGTGCAGCGCTATCCTTCTGCAGGCTCCGCCTATACCTATGCGCAGAAGGCAATTAGTCCCCATGTGGGCTTTATGGTGGGCTGGTCCTCGCTGATGGATTATCTGCTGATGCCGATGATCAACGCGCTGCTGGCTAAAATTTATCTGACTGCCATGTTCCCCTCGATGCCAGGCTGGATCTTCGTGGTGGCGCTGGTGGCGATCATGACTATCGCCAATCTGAAGAGCATTAAGATAGTCGCCAATCTGAATACCATTATTGTGGTGGTTCAGGTGCTGGTGATCGCTGTCTTTGTGTGGCTGGTCGTCCACGGTCTGGTCAGCAAGCAGGGGGCATCCGCGCTGTTTAATCTGCGGCCTTTCTTCTCTGCCACCGCTGAGATCAATCCGTTATTAACCGGTGCCACCATTCTGTGCTTCTCATTCCTGGGATTTGACGGTATCAGCTCTCTGTCAGAAGAGACCAAGGATGCTCGCCGGGTGATCCCCAAGGCGATGTTTCTTACTGCCCTGATCGGTGGCCTGATCTTTATCAGCGCCTCCTATTTTATCCAGCTCTTTTTCCCGGATGTATCGCAGTTTAAGAATCTGGAAGAGTCTCTGCCTGAGATCGCCCTGCTGTTGGGTGGCGCACTGTTTCAGTCTGTGATTCTCTACTTTGCTTGTGTCACGATGATCGCCTCAGGGCTGGCCTCCCATGCCGGGGTCTCCCGTCTGCTCTATGTGATGGGCCGTGATGGGGTCTTTCCCGAGCGTTTCTTTGGCTATATCCATCCGAAGTGGCGCACACCGGCTTTCAACGTTTTGCTGGTGGGGGCGTTTGCCCTGACAGCCATCTCCTTTAAACTGGATCTGGCACTGTCTCTGATCAGCTTTGGCGCACTGGTGGCCTTTACTTTTGTTAATCTCTCCGTGATCTCACTGTTCTATATTCGTGAGCGACGTAACAAGAGTGTACGTGACACTATCCAATATCTGCTGCTACCGATCTGTGGTGCGGTTTGTGTCGGCACCATGTGGCTGAGCCTCGATATCCACTCTTTTCAGTTGGGGCTTATTTGGGGTGCCGCCGGTATTTGCTACCTTGGCTTTATCACCAAACTGTTTCGCGTGCCGCCACCGCAATTTGGTTTTGAACCCGTCCATGATTGAGTCCTCCGCCACTTGTGGCTGAGTCTGATATCCTTTCAAGTTAGCCGCTCTCGTGTAATGCGACAGCGGCTTTTGTTTCTACGCACTCCCTGCGCGCATTCATTTGCAACAGTTTGAATAGGTTCATATTCACTTTTTGTTATAAATTTAATTTATAAATTGTTTTATTTTGTTATTTAAAAGTATTATTTTTGCTAACAACAAAACTTAATACTGGTAATGACAATGAAAAAACGGCTATTGACCCATCTGATAGCACTGTGCGCAGCTTGCTGCGTATTAACAGCGCAGGCTTCTCCCTGGCAATGCCTGGAGGACTGGGAAAATACTCACGCCACTTTTTTAAAGCAAAGTGGCGTGACTGACTCCCATAAAAGCATTGGCCTCATTGAGTATTTTGAGTTTGATGCCACCAAAAACCCCTTCAATACTCAACAGGGTAAACATACTGCTCTGGGAGAAACCATCCTTAGCGAAAGCGGTCTCGCCTGCTCCTGCCTGAATTTAGAGATAACTCCACAAATGATTTATGGCTGGTGCGGTCACTACTGACGCTGAGCAGGCTGATACTCTTTCTCTGCCTGCCAGAGTCGGTAACGTACCTGAATATCTTTTGGCACATAGATCACCAGTGGCAGTTTACTGTTGTAGCGTACCAGGCGAGTTGCCGGGTACACTTCAACAAAAGCGTCCTGCTCTTTCTGTCCAGGGCAGGCCATTTTAGTGGAGACGTGGCCCATCACCTTATCCAGCACAAAGTAGGTGTATCCCCATCCCTGCAGGGTCTCCTCACGTAACTCGCCACCAAAGGAGTGGTGGTTGCAGTCCACTTTGATGGTTTTACCCATGTTGATTTCAACTTTGTAGTCATCTTCATTGTCCTTCTGGGGTAAGAAGATGCTATAGCGTGTCTGGTCTTTCCTTGCCGCCGGATAAGGCGCAACTTTTTCCAGTGAGGCTTGCAAGCCCTCCTTCTCTGTTGCCCCCCAGGACGCGCTACTGGTCATCGCGATCGCCAGTACACTCGCAATAGTGATAAGTTGCTTGCTCATAGATTGCCTCGCTTGTTGATATATTATGAATTTCTGCTCAGTTGATCTTTCTGCTGGCGATAGCTCTTTGCTGCTGCAGGCACCGGCATCACTTCCCCGGTTTCCAGCCATTTGCGTAATCGGCTGGCATCAGCAAAATGGGTCTCCTTACCAAAAGCATCCAATACCACCAGGGCAACCGGACGTTTATCAATGGTGGTACGCATCACCAGACAGTGCCCGGCCTGATTGGTAAAGCCGGTTTTGGTCAGTTGAATCGGCCAGTTATCTCTAAAAATAAGATGGTTGGTGTTACGAAATCCCATGGTCAACCCCCTGGGTTTATGGAAGGTGACCGTTTCCTCACGGGTGGTGCTCAGGGTGCCAATTAAGGGATAGGACTGACTCGCCACCAGCAGCCGAGCCAGATCGCTGGCGGTGGAGACATTCTCTGCGGAGAGTCCGGTGGGCTCGACAAAATGGGTATGGGTCATGCCGAGTTTTTTGGCTTTGCTGTTCATGGCGGCGATAAATGCCTTATAGCCACCTGGATAGTGATGTGCCAGGGTAGTGGCCGCCCGATTCTCCGACGACATCAGGGTCAGTAACAGTAACTGCTCACGGCTGAGTTCACTGTTGACCTTAACCCGAGAAAATACGCCGTTAAGGGATGTGTTATCACTGATCACCACCGGCAAAATCTGCTGCATCGGCTGTTTCGCATCCAACAGCACCATCGCCGTCATCAATTTACTGATCGAAGCGATGGGCACAACATGGTTCGGATTGAGAGAATAGAGAACATGGTGGTTGGTCAAATCCATCACCAGCACACTGCCGGAAGCCAACTGTGGCTGTGTTGCGGGTGCTGAAGCGGCTGTCGCCGTCAGTGAAGAGAACAGAAGCAGGCACACAAGCGCCCGCAGAGCAATAATACAAGAATGCACTCACCACCTCTTTTTAAGAAAAATTAACACGCTCTCTGTCAAGCAGTCGGGCGATACTGTCTCTCTCCTTTAGCACTCTTATCTGCCCAAACAGCACATTGGCCTGAGTATAACCGGAACGAAGCAGCCCCAACCACTGTTTAATTCTGGCGACATGGTATAAACCACTATCCCCAGGCTTATCCATAGCGATATATCGCTGCAGAAGTTGTAGCACCTGTGCCCAGGAGTAAGCGTCTTCATGACCCTGAATCACTCTGGCAAGATTAGGGATGATCAGGGCGCCCCGTCCCAGCATCAGTTGCCGGCATCCTGTCAGCGCCATGCACTGTTGCGCACTCTCTCGGCTGGTGATCTCACCATTGGCAATCACGGGTATCGTCAGACGCTGACGGATCTCACCGATAGCGGGCCAGTTAATTCTGTCAGCACGATAGCCATCGGTTTTACTGCGTCCATGTACCACAATGGCATCCACCCCTGCCTGTTGTACCGCATCGGCGATCTCCAGGCAGTAACTGGCACACTCCCAACCAAGACGAACTTTGACGGTCACCGGAATGTCGCCAGGAACCGCCTGGCGTATGGCCTGAGCACACCGGGTGATCAATTGGGGTTGTTTCAGCAGACTGGCCCCGCCGTTACTGCCGTTCACTGTTTTCGACGGGCAACCGCAATTCAAATCGATGCCCCTGGCCCCCAGTTGCACCGCGCGCCAGGCATTCTCTGCCAGCCAGTGGGGTGAATCGCCTAATAGCTGTACACGCACCGGCGTACCGCTTTCTGTCGCGCCTTGCTGCATCAGCTCCGGACACAGACGATAGAAAAAGCGTTCCGGCAATAAGGTGTTAGTCACCCGTACAAATTCGGTAACGCAAAACGTATAGTCATTGATTTCGGTAAGCAAATGGCGCATCAGGCTATCGAGCACGCCCTCCATGGGTGCCAGCATCAGCTGCGGCGAGTGCACCCTGTTTTCTGTCACAACAGACAATTAAGACACCTTATAATTTGCTGAGTCCACTGGAAATAGGGGGGATTATATAGCAAACTGAAGTCGAACAATCCCACAATGCGACATGGATGGAGTAGATGAACAAGAAAAAAACAGTGGCGATCATTGTGATCGCATTGCTACTTGTCAGTGCCATTTATGCTGCCGTGCAATACTATCGGCAGAAGGGGGAAGCACTCACTCTGTATGGTAATGTCGATATCCGCACCGTCAATCTCAGTTTCCGTGTTAATGGCCGTCTCGATTCACTACGGGTGGATGAAGGAGATCCGGTCAAACCCGGGCAACTGCTGGGAAAACTGGATGATAAACCGTTCCGGAATGCGCTGGAGCAGGCTCAGGGACAGGTGGCTCTGCAAAAGGCCAATCTCGATCTGTTACTGGCAGGCTACCGCGATGAGGTGATTGAACAGACCCGGGCCAATGTCGCCCAGCAGGAAGCCGCTGCCTCCTATGCGGACAGTTTTTATCAGCGTCAGTTGGGTTTATGGAAGCAGAAAGCGGTTTCCGCCAACGAGTTACAGAGTGCCAAAAGCACTCGTGACCAGGCCAGAGCTACGCTGCGCGCCACCCGTGAACTGTTACAGCAGTATCTGAATGGCAACCGGCCCCAGGAGATTGCCCAGGGCAGAGCCTCCCTGCTCGCCGCCCAGGCCACACTGGCACAGGCTAAATTAGATTTGCAGGATACCGAGTTGCGCGCCCCCTCTCCCGGCACCATCATGACCCGAGCGGTAGAACCCGGTGCCATGCTCAATGCCAATAACACCGTCTTTACCCTCTCTCTGACCCGTCCGGTCTGGATTCGTGCCTATGTAGATGAGATCAATCTTGACCGGGCCGTGCCGGGTACAACGGTGCAGATCTTTACCGATGGCCGCCCGGATAAGCCCTATCATGGCACCATTGGCTTTGTGTCACCTTCGGCTGAGTTTACCCCGAAATCGGTTGAAACCCCGGAGCTAAGGACGTCTCTGGTGTATCGCCTGCGTCTGGTGGTCACCGATCCCGATGAACATCTGCGACAGGGAATGCCGGTAACCCTGGTTTTCCCATAATTGCTGTTCGTCACGCCGTTCCCGCCATTGCTACAGGGGTGAGCATATGAGCTCTGAAACCGTTGCCACACAAAGCATTATGCTGTC
>JBOFSC010000569.1:0-1933 GCA_051651345.1 Enterobacteriaceae bacterium | reverse complement strand
AACTGTTTCTATTTTCTGTCCATAAGATATGATGGAAGTGAAAAGTGTCAGAAGAAGTAAACTAATTTTTTGCATCGTGAAGTGTCATTTTGCAGGCAACGGTAAGGGCTTTGCACAGGACGGGCATTCATGTACTGTCGCTGGGTTGACCGGGCACCGCTTGGGTGGTTTTAGTTTAATGTCGATAAGGCCAAATTACTAAAGTTCGGTCAGGATTACAAATGACCAGGATTTATTCTCCAGCCCGGCTTGCATAAAGCAACTATGTAAAAGCGATAATCCGAGCTGCCTGATTTTTGATATAGTACAATAACATAGCATTGTCTATTAAAACTTAAATCTATGATGCAGTCTCCAATTATCGCCTCTCCAAAGTTATTCATTGGAATGGATATTCACAAGAAATCATGGTCTGTACATCTGCGCACTGATCTGTTCGACCACAAAGGTTTTACCATACCGCCACTACCACAGACACTTGTAGACTATGTATGTTCACATTTTGACGGACACGAAGTGTCGATCACCTATGAGGCCGGATGCTGTGGCTTTTCGGCAGCCCGCCATTTCCTCTCCATGGGCTGGCAGGTCAAGGTCGTTAACCCCAGTGATGTGCCCCGCAGCGACAAACAGCAGTATCAGAAAACCGATAAGCTCGATAGCAGAAACCTCTGCAAACAATTGCAACAGGACCAACTCCATGGGATTTATGTTCCCACTGAACCGGAAGAACAACTCCGTAGTCTTTTACGGCAGCGTAACCAGGTGGTAAAACAACTCAGAACAACCAAATCACAGATCAAAGGGTTGCTACTTTTTCATGGCATACAGTTACCGGAGCAGTTTGACAACCCCAACTGGAGCAAAGATTTTATTGCCTGGCTCAGGGATATTCCATGGAGCCAGACTACAGGCACCGCATGCATGCATAGCAAACTCCGCATCCTGGAACTGCTCAACAAAGAATATCTTCAAACCAGTAACGAACTCAGGGCCTGGTGCAGGAAAAATAAAGCCAAAGATTACTACCTGTTGAAAAGTATTCCCGGTATCGGCGGTTTAGTGGCAGCGGCTATACTTGCAGAGATGGGTGATATCCGCAGGTTTAATAATGAACGGGAATTCAGTAATTGTATCGGACTGGTTCCAGCCATTCATCAAAGCAGTGAAACAGATATTAAAAAAGGAATCACCCCACGATGCAAGGCCCTGCTTCGGAGTTATTTGATAGAATCCTCCTGGGTAGCCATTCGCGCCGATCCGGAAATACAGGCTTATTACAGAAAACATGTCGGCAAAAACCCAAAGAATGTAATCGTGAAAGTAGCGCACAAAATGTGCAGGAGAATATTATCCGTCATTAAAAATGAAACACCCTATCAAACCAGTTACAGCAAGCACGTAAAATAAAATATTAACTTCTTTAAAACTCATTTATTTTATGATACGACTACAAAACATCAGCGGTAGTCACGCTTCAAACGGGAACTACACCACAAAGCAGGTAGCGTATCATTATTTCTTTTATACCATACAGTTGCCGGTAGAATGCACGTAAAACAGCATTACTACAAATAGGAGTTGGAGTTTAAAGAAAATAAAATACACCACTGCGTCTTTGAATGATTTAACAGCAGCTGAATAACATTGCCCAGCGACAAAATATAAAATCATTCAAATCCACAGTGTATTAAAAAATTATGTAGTAAATTTAAAACCATATCACTATCCCGCAGATCGAAGCGAATCGCTTTACATAGGAGCTGATGTTGTAGGCAGCTTTATTTAGATTCTGTTCTATCAATAGATTCTATAAGGCGGTCATGTTCCCAAACAACATATAATGGCCCATTTTCAATTTTTAGAAAATAACCAGGGATGTCAACGGCAGTTTCAATATTCCACTTCCCCTGTCCTACTATTTTGTTATCTA
>JBOFSC010000568.1:0-1535 GCA_051651345.1 Enterobacteriaceae bacterium | reverse complement strand
CAGATAACCGTCTCAGAGAGGCGCTACTGGAAGCCGATGGCGAACAGTGGAATGTCCAGTATCAGAGCTATGACACCAGGACGGTACCGGCACTGCCTGATCGCCTGGAGATGAATAATGGCGAGCAGCGCATTAAGTTAAAAATCGACTCCTGGAGCCTTGAATGAGATATCGCTTCCCCTCTCCCGGTAAACTGAATCTGTTTCTCTATATCGTCGGGCGACGCAACGATGGCTATCACCTGTTACAATCCCTGTTTCAGTACCTGGACTACGGCGATACCCTGACCATCACACCGCGTCAGGATGATGCAATTCATCTGCTGACGCCAGTCACCGGTGTGCCCCACGATGATAATCTTATCGTCCGGGCAGCTCGTTTGTTACAACGTCACAGCGGCTCCCGCGCCGGAGCAGATATTGAGCTCGACAAACGACTCCCCATGGGCGGCGGTCTCGGTGGTGGCTCCTCTAATGCGGCGACCACCCTGGTGGCGTTAAATCACCTCTGGCAAACGGGTTACTCTCTGCCACAACTGGCCGGGTTGGGGTTGACCCTGGGGGCGGACATTCCCTTCTTTATTCATGGGGTTTCAGCCCTGGCAGAGGGGGTGGGTGAAGTCATCACTCCGGCCAGCCCGGCGGAAAAATGGTTTCTGGTGGCCCATCCTGGAATTTCAGTCTCCACAGTCCAGTTATACCAGGATCCCGACCTGGTCAGAAACGCACCTGTTCGATCACTTAATGAACTGTTACACTCCCCTTTCATCAATGTTTTTGAAGCAACCGTTAGAAAACGTTTCCCTGAGGTTGAACAGCTCATTTCGTGGCTGTTAGAATACGCACCGTCACGCTTGACGGGAAGCGGTGCCTGTGCCTTTGCTGAATTTGACACGGAATGTGCTGCCCGACAGGCGTTAACTCATCTCCCTGCGTGGGCTTGCGGTTTTGTTGCTCGCGGCGTGAATGTTTCGCCGCTACACCGCTCCCTCACAGAGGATATTCACTGGATGCATGCTTGAGGTTTATCTCGTGCCTGATATGAAGCTTTTTGCTGGTAACGCCACGCCGGAACTAGCACAACGTATTGCCAACCGTCTTTACACCAATCTCGGTGATGCAGCGGTAGGTCGGTTTAGTGATGGTGAAGTCTGTATTCAGATTAATGAAAACGTACGCGGTGGCGACGTTTTTATTATTCAGTCTACCTGTGCTCCTACCAATGATAACCTGATGGAACTGCTGGTGATGATCGATGCTCTGCGTCGCGCCTCTGCCGGCCGGATTACTGCGGTGATCCCCTACTTTGGCTATGCCCGTCAGGATCGTCGTGTTCGTTCTGCCCGGGTACCGATCACTGCCAAAGTCGTGGCTGACTTTCTCTCCAGTGTGGGCGTGGACCGGGTGTTGACGGTGGATCTCCATGCGGAACAGATCCAGGGCTTTTTCGATGTCCCGGTAGATAACGTGTTTGGTAGTCCGATTCTGCTGGAAGACATGTTGCAGAAAAACCTGCAGAGCCCCGTGGTAGTATCG
>JBOFSC010000567.1:0-5052 GCA_051651345.1 Enterobacteriaceae bacterium | reverse complement strand
TTTTTTGCGACTCATGGTCAACGAGCTCATCCCAGGCGAGATCAGAAAAGTATGTTGCTATCGTTAGGTCTTAGTATTTACCCTGTAATGAATTAAAGGTACATCAATGTGTTATGAGCTTAAGTACCTACATATGTTTTTGTATTTACTCCATAGTTTTGGGTTGAGTTTTGCTGAGTAATCTACTCCTTGTACATCCAGCTTGCATTTCCCTGATAAATAGAGTCCCTGACTAAAATAAAATTTGTCTGTATGTAGAGTCCAGCCTTTGCGCCACTTATTCTTATCTTTAGGCAATGCCTTTTCATACTCTTGGGTATTACGTATCTGTGCATCCTTGCGCGCTTCATCTTTGCGATTACTTATCTGTTCATCCCTGCGCTCTTTATCTTTACGCTTACCCCACTGAATCTGATAAGAAAGTCCGGCCTCGACATAAAACTTAGTGGAAGGATAAACCTCTATTATGCCAAACTCATCTTCAGTGTGACATCCCTTTGTAATGACGCGATATTCTTTCGGTTTTTTAAACAGGTCAATAATGTTTCCATAATCAGCAAAGAACTGCCATATATCGCTGCCCAGTTGAGCCAGCAGATCCTGATCTGTCAATGGCTCCTTTTTAAAATAGACCTTCTCTTCATTATCAGTGTTATTTTTGAGTTTCTTTTCGATTCGGTTGTTATCTTCAGTGTGTTCCAGAATACTTTTGGGGCACGAAGGTTTGTTACATTTGCTGCTAATCTTGATGGTAACATCAACGCCTTTCCCTTTGTCATAGACTTTTAGCGCAGGCTTCTGAACGATGGGATAGATTTGTTCTGTCTTACCACTTTTAAGCTTAACTTCATGGACGCAGGGATTTGGAGTATCACAATCACATAACGCACTACCTGCATTTGTTGAGACTTTACTCATTTTCACTCTCCTTATTTAACTGAGGTAATACGACAGCTTCCATTATTAAAAGCTTTTCAACCCTGTAATAACCAGGCCCTTCAGCCAGTTGTAAATGCTCTAACCACTGTTCCGGAATATCTTTCCAGAAGCCAATTTCTTTTTGCATCAGCAGCCAGAGGAGGCTGCGAACAGAACGATCATCCTTAATTCCGTTTTCCATGCAGAAATCATAGAGATCATCTGTCAGTTCGCGCAGGGTCAGTGAGGTGCGTTGTTGCTCTTCAATGTAGTGTTCTTCCAGCCAGGTGCCTTTAATGGAATCAGGATGATAAGGAATATCATACTGCTGTTGTGCCTGTGCCAGTTGTTCCTCTTCTTTTGCTTTCAGCCACTGTTGTGCCTGCGTAAGCAGGGTCAGTCGATATTTATCCTCTTCTGCTGAATTGATTCGCTGGTATTGCTCTGCGGTTAATGCAAACAGTTTCTTGTGCAGCTTAACGTTATCAGGCCAGCACTCATGCAGTTCAAACAGATCCCATGTGCGGGATGTTCCATACAGGGTTATCATGGTGCGTACCGGTTTTAAAAACAGGTGTTGTTGCCAGAGCTCAATGGCCTCCAGGAATGTCCACAATACCCGTGGGTCATAGAAACGAAAATAGACGGGCTTGTCATGAGCAGGGATCTGAATTTGCAGATATTTACGCCAGTGCTGTCGTAACAGCTTCATAGTTTCGTATGAGGTGAAATAAAATCCCCAGGGAGTTTCCCGTCCGTCCAGCCAGGCTTTAACTTCGTCGGTTACCTGAAGAAGGTAAGGAGCCAGAGCGACCAGCTCGGGTTGTACCGGATCGGCATAGAGACAACTGGCCGGAGGGGAGAACTGTTCCAGCATAGGTAGCAGACCTTCCTCATTCGGCCCATCAATAATGGCGTACAGGGTGGCCCTCGGCAGGGAAGGTTTAGGGCGTGGGGCGATATACCCGGTCATGCGCCACCTCCGGCGGCCTTTTTCGGACAGTGGGCCACAAAGGGGGTTCCTGCTTTGGCCGCCGCCATCAGGATTTCAGGGCGGGCGGGTAGTGCCAGAGCGCCGGCACTGGCACCCGGATTGACTTTCACTGAAGGACCCTGTAAATCAATGCCACCGGGGTAAATAACGACCATGCTGCCACCCACTTTCAGGGTGATTTTACTGTCACTTTGTAACGTGAGATCTCCGGCAGCATTAATACCCAGTTTACCGGCGATCTGCTGTGCAAAATCTCCCCCGACCGACAGGCTTTTATCTCCGTCAATCTGATCGAGATAATTACCGGTTGTTTTGTGATTCTGATGGCCTTCTACCGTGACTTTGCGATCATTGGCAACCACCAGCATTTCATCATGGCCGATACTGCTGCTGCGATCATAATCTATGCGCTCATTTTTGGAGTTCAGTACTTTGATCTCCATGTTTTTTTGCCCGTGCACGTAGATAAACTCTTTTCCTGGCGCATCCTCAAAGCAGAGTTCGTTAAAGCCCTCGCCTTTATAGGTTTTGGTGCGCAGAATGGTACGGGTTTTCTCTTTCGGCAGGCGCAGGGGTGTCTCGTTAACCCCGTTATAATTGCAGCCCACGACAATGGGACGGTCCACATCGCCATTTAACCAGGAGATCAGTACCTCCTGACCGATACGCGGCGTGGCCAGAAAACCGTAGTTGTTGCCGTTCCACGCCTGTGAGACCGGCACCCAGCGACAGGCACAATCCGTGGGTTTATCGTAGCGGTTCCAGTGAAACCACACCAGAATCCGGCCCAGTTCGTCCACATGGATCTCCTCTCCTTCCGGCCCGATGACAGTCGCCACTTCATCCCCGTCGGCCAGCGGTTTATAGCGGTAAGACGGACGCCAGGGAATATATCCGGAAATAAAAAAACACTCATTAGTGAGGGTGGTGGGGCTGCCGTCACTCTCCTCTTCTGTTGCGGCGGGCTGGTTGCCGTGGTGGGTGATATTGACCACCTGCCAGCGGGTATTAAACTCTTCCGTGGGATGCTCCTGCAGATTAAACAAAAAACCCGGCATCAGGCGGATGGCATTACTGTGCAGGGTACCGGACTCCACATCGGCCTGCATCGCCTCCAGGCGGTAACGGGCAAACAGTTTGCCGTTTTCCAGCGATTCATAGCGGCCATACTCTTCAAATATGGAGTCAGGTCCGGGGTTGCTCCAGACCTGCTCCGGCAGGGCATTGTAGCGAAAGGGGTGACGGGGATGTTCGCGCATCCGGTCCTGGTGGATATATTCGGCAGTGCGGGTATGGGCCCTAACATGAAACCGGCTGGCAAACTCACCATTAACTGCCGATTGTGGGTGGTATAGATGCGTTTCTCGTGACTGTCCTCAAGCACGGCGCGGGCTTCAACATCATGCTCCTGAAGCACCTGCTCAATAATCTCCGGCACACTCATATTATGGAAGATGCGGCTGTCCTGCTTCAGGGTCAGACGCCAGAGTTCCGGGCGGATCACCACATCGTAGAACGTACGGCGCACGCCCACATCGCCCTGGGTCAGGCTCTCTATCACCCCGGTAATGGTTCGCGCTTCACTGCCGTTAACACTGACCGTCAGCGAAGCGGTTTTCAGCAGTTGCTCTTTCATGGAAAAGGGCCGGTAAGCCATTTGCTGGCGGTTGACGACAATCTTCAGGTTCAGGGTAAAGAGTTCGGACAACCCTTCATTCAGGGTGAACTCCACCACATCAAAAAAATCTTCAGGCAGGTCGCCCACCTGACAGGTAAAACGCAGTTCTCTTGCCATTCCTTTACTCCTCATCCATTGGTCACAGCGCAGGCCGCTGGCCCGGCATCTGTGGCAGTTTCCACAGCTTGTCCCCGAAACGCACATCCGGCAGAATGCAACTGCGCTCTGTCATGCAGTGAAAACCCTGTTCCGTTGCCAGCTCAGTACCGGCCAGCAGGCGTACGGCGTAAGTTTCCGCGCTCTTTTGCGGTAGCGCCTGCACCATGCCCAGCGCCGGAATGGGCGGGAACGGGAAGACGCGGGAGAGACAGGTGCGGGTCAGCTCCGGAAAAGCATCATCCCGTTTACGTTTTCGGACCGCATTGATAATTGCCGCGCCCTGTATCAGACGTTCGACCAGGGCATCGTTAGCGCCTTGCGCCAGCACACCGGCAAGGTCAGGATTGTTGTCGGCAAGCTCAGCCGCAAGCTGTCTCAGGAAATCCAGCTCATCACGGGTTAAATCCGCCAGCGTCAGCGGGCCTGTCAGATTACGGGCAGAAAAAGGGGGTACATTACGCAATTGCATCGTCCCAACTCCTTGTCACGGGCTGTGAATAAGCGAAGAAAAAGCGATTAGTGCTGCAAACAGGGGGAGGCTGCACACTGGCTCTGATATCTGGTCGCAACCAGAACAGGACGGTTTTGCTGCAAAGAACTTCATGACTCATTTTTCCCTGAGAATCAGCTCGGCTACAGCAATACAACAACCGAAGAAAAATTTTTAATGGATATTTGTTACTATTTTGATAAATCAGACGATACCATACTCAACCGTGTTCATTCAAATGCTATCAGCGCAGATATTAATATCGCACCTGCCTGTTGTTGAATGGTAGCCTGATCGGCTATTCTATGGTGATTATAACCCGCTTATAGCGTGAGATTAGCTATAGCGTAAGATTAGCTATAGAGTAAGATTAACTACAGGATTTCCGGCCACCATGCAAGAGCAATACCGCCACGAACAGATAGAGCCGCAAGTGCAGCAGCACTGGCAAAATGCACAGACCTTTAAAGTGACAGAAGATCCCACCCGGGAGAAATATTACTGCCTGTGTATGTTGCCCTATCCCTCCGGACATATGCATATGGGGCATGTGCGCAACTATACCATTGGCGATGTGATCTCCCGCTATCAGCGTCTGCTCGGTAAAAATGTTCTGCAACCCATTGGCTGGGATGCTTTCGGTCTGCCGGCAGAAAATGCGGCGATTAAACACAGCACCGCCCCCGCCACCTGGACTTACGCCAATATCGACTATATGAAGCAGCAGTTGAAAATACTGGGCTTCGCCTACGACTGGGATCGGGAAGTCACCACCTGTTCACCCGACTACTATCGCTGGGAGCAGTGGTTCTT
>JBOFSC010000566.1:0-1694 GCA_051651345.1 Enterobacteriaceae bacterium | reverse complement strand
TTTTGCGACTCATGGTCAACGAGCTCATCCCAGGCGAGATCAGAAAAGTATGTTGCTATCGTTAGGTCTTAGTATTTACCCTGTAATGAATTAAAGGTACATCAATGTGTTATGAGCTTAAGTACCTACATATGATTCTCTCCTTGATATACCCATCTATTTCAAGTTGCAAAAGTGTTAGCTACAATTTGAAATTCTTTGTGTATACACCCATTATTTTTCAATAAATTTTTAACATACAGCCTACCATAACCGCATGTTATATAAGTAATTATGAAAATGATAAAATATTCTCATTAATAATACTGTGATCTGAGTGGCTTTCGCTACCCTGAAAAAGTCATACTCACTATAATGTGATGGAGATCGAATAAATAGGCACAGGTTAGGGATTACCGCTTTCCATAAACCTGACACCGCGAGGCTGGTATGAAATTTCACTCACTGACTGCCCTTCTCCTCCTCTGCTGCGGCACCACTTTTGCCAGCACAACCATCACATGCCCTTCTGTGGATACCATCAATGGGGTGCTCTCCTCATGCAAGTACTCTGTACTGTATGGAAAAATCACCATCCCCCTGTGCCGGGTTACAGGCCCGGATCCCTGGAACGGCACCAATATGCTTTTTTTCCCGGAATCTTTTGCCGATTTTCCCCCCGATAACCCCACCAGCTTGCAGAGCTATATCGCCGGGGAGCGTTTAGTTGAGAGTAAGATCCTCTCTGTTGGTAAAGAGAATCAGCTCACCTGTCTCTATGAGCATAAGCGTTATAAGAAAAGATTAGCGATGGTTTTTAACATCAAAGTGGATGAGAAGTGTAGTAGCGATGGTGACGGGAAGTTTAAGTGCGAGGCAGAGTAACGGCAGTGGGGGAGTGCGGAACAAGTTATTACTGCTAATGACATTAGATTATTATGTTATAATCATGTTAGCACTTTGACAATCCCCCCCCCCCCTCCCCGTATTTTATCAATTTATTGACTCTAAAAAGAGCCTTTAGTTCGATACTTGTCTAAAACATCAGGTAAGCGGTAGCCTTCGCGAAATAGTCCCGTTGTTTTACAACTGCTGTATGATGATGACATCTAAAGCCTTAATACTCAATCAGTTAGAATATACCAGCCATATCACTTCCCCTGAGGTCGCTATCCTTCTTTGTACCTGGTACGGTCAGCAATACCTTGCCGGGCAACTGGATTCCTTTGCAGCCCAAACGCATACTCACTGGAAGGGTTGGGTTTCAGATGATGGTTCTGAAGATGATACCCTGACGATTTTAGAAAATTACAAACTGAAATGGCCGGCAGGCCGTTTATCCATCCACTCTGGGCCAGGTATGGGTTTTGCGGCTAACTTCGTATCACTGACCTGCATGGATTGTATTGATGCGGCATATTACGCTTACTCAGACCAGGATGATATCTGGGAAACTGATAAACTTGAGCGGGCTATTCAGTGGCTGGCAACAATTCCGGCACATATTCCAGCCCTCTACTGCGCCCGTACCCGTTTAGTGGATGCCGAGAACAACGAGATCGGTTTGTCTCCCCTTTTCTCCAGGCCACCCAGCTTCGCCAATGCGTTGATGCAAAATATCGGTGGTGGTAACACGATGGTTTTCAACAACGCTACCCGGGCACTGCTGCGTGAAACCAGAGAGAGTTATCCGCTTATCACCCATGACTGGTGGG
>JBOFSC010000565.1:0-13904 GCA_051651345.1 Enterobacteriaceae bacterium | reverse complement strand
GTCGAAATCATTCCCCTCAATCTGCCTGAACAGCGGCGCGCCAATGCCCTGAGCGGTGGCGTAATTCTCTTTTTTAAAGCCATAAGTGCCCGCGATACCACAACACTGAGACTCCAGCACGGTGACTTCGACACCGGGGATCTGTTGCAACAGGGCGATAGAGTAGAGAGCCCAGCCCATCTTCTCCATATGACAGGGGGTGTGATAAGCCACCTTCAGCGGCAGCCTTTTTAACGGCAGTGTGGTCCCCTCCTGCATCAGGCGGTACAGATAGCGGGTCGCCAGCTCGATATGAGGCCGTAAGGGCCGGGTATCGACATCAAGCAGGCTGGGGTACTCATCGCGCAGGGTAAAAGTGCAGGTGGATGAGGTGGCTACCACCGGAATACCACGCTGTTCGATCATCTCCTGCAGTGCGTCTGCATTGCTGCGGGCCTGTTTTTGCGCCCGGGCGATAAAACCGTTGGCGATCATCGCTACGCCACAGCATTTTTCCTTATCCAGTAACTGCACGCCAATATCGAGAGCATTAAACACTCGCAGCAGGTCTTTACCCAGCTGTGAGTGATTGTAGTTGACATAGCAGCCATGAAAAAAGGCCACCTGACGGGTATAGCGTTGCTGCTGTTGTTGCTGCTGGCGATACCAGCCACGGAAGGTGCCGTGGGAGTATTTCGGCAGGGTGCGGCGATGGTCAATTTTTAAGGTTTTATCCAGCAATGCTCGCACCGGTTTCAACGCCGTGATCGTATTGACCAGCGGTGCCAGTGGGGTAGCGAGCGTGCCCATCAGGTCGGTATGGCTGAGAATGGCATCGCGAACCCGGGGGCGCTGGTGATCAAAATTGATGCGCGCCTGCTGGATAATATCACCGATCTTCACATCGGAGGGGCAGGCGACTTCGCAGCGTTTACAGTTGGTGCAATATTTCAGGGCATCATCGTAGAAAGAGGCATCTTTCAGACGTAAACGCTCGCCATCCGGGCCAGCTTGTTTCGGGCCGGGAAAGTCCGCATTGACCCGCGATACTGGGCAGTAGGTGGTGCAGGCGGTGCATTTGATGCACTGTTCAAAATTGGTATCCAGTTTCATCACAATCTCTCTTGCCCTTAAATTACGCCAGGATCTGTTCTGCGATAGCCAGTGCGGTGAGCAGAGAAACCCCGGCACCACAGCCCTGATAGAGTGGGTCAAAGCCCCCCAGTACCGCCCCTGCGACATAGAGATCCGGCAGCACTTCTCCCTGACGCAAGGCGCGCAGTTGGCTATCGGTACGCACGCCAAACTGCAGATAAGGCTGGGGTTCAAACATACCGGCACGGGTCCACTGCTCCCGTTTGTCGGCGGCCAGTACATCCAGATTAAACAGTGGTTCACGAATGCAATGGCGATCCGCCACCAGGCCGTTGCTGAAGAAACTGCCACTGGCCAGTACCACCTGCTGTGCCTGCAGGGCGATATCGGTATGGTTACGGGTATAGAGTCTCCAGCCGCCTTCCGCCATGGTTTCGCTTTGTAATACGCTGTCTCCCATCAGTACCAGACCGCCCAGTTGCTGAAAATAGTGCTCCAGATGCTGACTCAGACGGGTGCCTAAGATGGAGGGGGGCAGGGTGGGCAGCAGCAACACAGGTTTGCCCAGCGCTTGCTGTATCAGTGACAAGGCATCAGCACGTTGCAGTCCAAAACAGGCGGGCAGCAGGATCACATCATGTTGTGCGGCCTGCTGGCGTAATTCCTCTACCAGCAGATGATAATTATCCTCCTGATCCAGCAAACGGGCGATGGTCACGGAGCGAAACTCACTGGAGTTGCGACGTATCGGGTCCAGTAACGGCAGGCGCAGATAGGTGATACGGGCATTGATCCCCTGCTGTTGCAACGAAGCTGCCACCAGTTGCGGCTGAAAATCCATAAACCCCTCTATCGAGGCGATAAGCGGAGCGTGCCAGTGCAGAGAGTCGCCATAAGGCACCACAGGGATCTCAGGCAGACTGAGCCAGGTGGGGCGCAATAATCCCAGCGAGGTCATGCGCAGATGATTGTGTTGCGCATTGCCGGTCAGGTGGAGCCCACAGCGTTGCAGCAACATTTCTGCCTGTTGTGCCAGATAGCTCACTTTCTGCGCACCCAGCAGGGAGTAGGGATGTTCGGGCGCCTGCTGTGTCAGTGCTTCCAGCGCGGTGAGTGGGCTGGCAACGGCGCTGCCATCGGGCAGGGTGCTGAGCAGATCCAGTGAACCTGACGAGAAGTGCAGGGCATTTTGTCCGGCACTGACAATGGCGCAGCGTTTGCCCGCCTCGGCCAGACGAATACCACAACTCAGGCCAGCCAGACCGCCACCGATAATGATCACATCAAATTTCATCAATCTGCTCCTCGTTCTGGCTCTCTGGTCGGGTATGATCAAGGCCGCAGATCCCCTGATAGACCCAACTGGTAAACTCACTCTCTCTCAGGGCATTACCCCAGGCGATGGGGCGGATACCATGCCAGCGCTCCTCAATAAAATGGCTCAGTTCAGCGATGGATTTTTCCTGGGGGATCACCTTAAAACGGCCCAGCAGTTCCGCCGCCCGGCAGGCGCACAACTCACCCTGACAGGTGCCCATTCCCACCCGTGTCCGGCGACGCAAGTCGGTCAGCGTGTTGACCATCAGATGATCCACGGCATAGCGCACTTCACCGGCGCTCACCGCTTCACATTCACATACCTGGGTCACATCAGTGCAATCGCTGCTTAGCAACTGCTCCGCTCTGTCCCCATGGCGATATACCGCAGAGCCGCGTAAAGTGGTGGGCAGGGAGTAGAGTTTATTTAATGTTTCCTGGGAGGAGTGGCGTGAACCGGGTAATTCGATTTCAGCCGTACTACAGCGTGCCTGATGGCCCAACTTTTCGCAGATTTTATCGGTGGTCCATTCAGCCATCAGACGATAGGTGATCAACTTACCCCCGGCAATGGTCAGCAACCCTTCCAGGCCATCACGTTCTGCATGGTCGAGCAGGACGATACCGCGGCTCAGATTACGCCCGGTGCTGTCGCCATCGAGGGAGACTAAGGGGCGAGCGCCCGCATAAGCGCGTAAGATCCGGCTGCTCGCCATACGCGGCACCAGTTTTTCCCCTTCGCTTAGCAGCAGATCCACCTCATCGGTGCTGACGCGCATATCATCTATCTGCTCATAGGTAATCGGGGTGGAGGTGGTGCCGATCAGCGAGATAGTATCGCCGGGCACCAGAATATCGGCGTCTGCCGGTTTGCGGCAGCGATTGATCACCTTATTATTCAGGCGATGTCCCAGAATCAGCAGTGCGCCGCGTGTGGGGAACATGCGTACCGTGACACCGGCATAGGCGGCAATATGTTGTCCCCAGATGCCTCCGGCATTGACCACGATGGCGGCGCGCAGCTCTTTAATCTCTTTTGTGCGCTGATCGATAACCCGAACCCCGGTAATGCGAGCGCCTTCACTCAGCATGCCGATCACCTCATGATAGGTGAGCACGCGGGCACCCAGTTCGGTGGCATCCAGCACATTGGCGACGGTCAGGCGGAAGGGATCGATAGTGCCATCGGGTACCTGCACTGCCCCGGTTAGTGCAGGATTGACGGAAGGCTCCAGATGCAAGGCTTGCCGGGGGTCGATAGCTTGTGCATCAATACCCGCCTGGTGGCAGGCAGTAATAAATTGGCTCTGATACTCCAGGGAGTCTTCCGGCAGGGAGATAAACAATCCGCCACAAGGCTCGATACAGTGACGGGCAATACGTTGCAGAATTTGGTTTTCCGCAATGCATTCGCGCGCCGATTCCGGGTCGGTGACCGCATAACGCGCCCCGCTGTGCAGCAGGCCGTGATTACGCCCGGTGGCACCGGTCGCCAGATCATAGCGCTCCAGTAAAATAGCGCGCAATCCTCTGCGGGCACAATCTCGGGCAATACCTGCGCCGGTGGCGCCGCCACCAATGATAATGACATCTGTTTCGTCGTATGAAGCACTGGTACTCATTGGCATCCCTCTGGTTGATCATCTTAATTGCCGATACTGCCTGATATCATAATGAGCGAAAACGAACAAAATTAACAGAGGGTGAGCGCAAAAAAACAGAGAGTGTGATAATAGTCACGGCAAGGCGCAGAGAGAGGATTGGCAGGCAATAAACCGACTGATGCAGTGGTTACTGTGTTGTTAATCACATTTATTGTTAAATGACCGTGTTACCATCATGAGCGAAGTCGCGCTATAAAGTTGCGATTCAGGTGATTTGCTACAGATAAAAAAACGCTCTTATTTATGTTGCATGGAGATTCGTTTATGTTTGGCATTTTTAAGCCGGCTCCCCATATTGCCAGGATGCCGCAGGATAAAGTTGACCCTTATTACCGTAAGTTACGCTGGCAGATCTTTATCGGGATCTTTGTAGGTTACGCAGCCTACTATCTGGTACGCAAAAACTTTGCTCTGGCGTTTCCGAATTTGATCGAAATGGGGTATACCAAGGCTGAGCTGGGTTTTGCCCTTTCGGGGATCTCCCTGGCCTATGGTTTCTCAAAATTTATCATGGGTTCGATTTCTGACCGGGCTAATCCCCGCTATTTTCTGCCGACGGGGCTGATTCTGGCGGCGTTGGTGATGTTGGTGATGGGCTTCGTTCCCTGGGCCACCTCCAGCGTGACGGTGATGTTTGCGCTGCTGTTTATGTGTGGCTGGTTTCAGGGGATGGGTTGGCCCCCTGTGGACGCACGATGGTGCACTGGTGGTCGCAAAAAGAGCGTGGACAGATAGTCTCGGTGTGGAACTGTGCGCATAATGTGGGTGGTGGTTTACCGGCTCCCCTGATGCTGCTCGGGCTCTACTGGTTTAACGACTGGCATGCGGCCTTTTATATGCCTGCGTTTGCCGCCATTATCCTGGCGATTTTTACCTGGTTTGTGATGCGCGATACGCCGCAATCCTGCGGTCTGCCCTCCATTGAAGAGTATAAAAATGACTATCCGGATGATTACGGCGAGGAGTCGGAGAAGGAGTTAAGTGCTAAGAAGATCTTTGTTGAGTATGTACTGACCAATAAGTTGCTCTGGTATATCGCGTTTGCCAACGTGTTTGTCTATCTGTTGCGCTACGGTATTTTGGACTGGTCACCCACCTATTTAAAAGAGGCCAAAGATTTCTCTCTGGATAAATCCTCCTGGGCTTATTTCCTGTACGAGTATGCCGGAATCCCGGGCACCCTGCTCTGTGGCTGGATGTCTGACCGGGTTTTCAAGGGCAATCGCGGGGCTACAGGGGTCTTCTTTATGATCCTGGTGACTATTGCTACCACCGTATACTGGCTCAATCCGGCGGGCAATCCCTGGGTGGATATGGCTTGTATGATCACGATTGGTTTTCTGATCTACGGTCCGGTGATGTTGATTGGATTACATGCCCTGGAACTGGCGCCCAAAAAAGCGGCGGGAACGGCGGCCGGATTTACTGGTCTGTTTGGTTATCTGGGGGGCTCGGTGGCGGCAGGGGCCATTATTGGTAAAATTGTTGATATCTTTGGCTGGGATGGCGGTTTTATGGTGATGATAGCCGGTTGTGTGGTCGCCATTTTGTTGTTAATCCTGACCATGATCAACGAACGTCGCCATCATCAGGAGATGGAGATGAACAGGCAGAAATAGCCAGGCGGTTCTTAAATTCCCCTCCACGGAGGGGAATTAACCCGCTCTCCCCTCATTTCCGACTCTTTGAAGCACATCACTAATCTGATCTTTCCTCCCTTTATTCCTTGATCCAAAACAACATTACCAGTCAATTTCCTTTCGTGAAAAGTTAAACAGGTATAATCGATACAGCTACTACCTCCCCCCTATAATAAGACTAGTGGAGCTGCCACCGTGAAGATTTCAAGACAAGGAGTGCTGTTTGCACTGGGTGTTTGTTTTAGTTTGCTGTTTTGTCCTGTGGCCCTGGCGGCAGATGCCGACAAAATCCCGGAAGGTAAACCGGAGAAAATTGAGGCGCGCAATGCGCTTTTTGCCAGCCAACATCCCGATCAATTCCACTCATGGCGCAATACCCGCGACAGCAAATTGCGTGAGGACGCCCTGGCAGAAGATCCCTATATGGTGATCCTGTGGGCGGGTTATCCCTTCTCCAAAGATTACAACAAACCCCGTGGTCACTATTATGCGGTGGACGATGTGCGCCAGACACTGCGTACCGGTGCGCCCAAAACCGCAGATGAAGGGCCGCTGCCCATGGCCTGTTGGAGCTGTAAAAGCCCGGATGTGGCACGGGTGATCGCAGAGCAGGGGGAAGAGAACTACTTTACCGGCCACTGGGCGCGTGGTGGACCCGAGATCGTCAATAAGCTCGGCTGCTCCGATTGCCATAATACGGCCTCTGAAGAGTTTAAGGCAGGTAAACCGGCCTTAACTCTGTCCCGCCCTTATACCCAGCGGGCGATGGAGACCCTGGGCACCCCCTTCGATAAGGCCAGCCGTCTGGAGCAGCAATCCATGGTCTGTGGTCAGTGCCATGTGGAGTACTATTTCAGCGGCGACAAAAAGGCGGTGAAATTCCCCTGGGATGAGGGCATGAGCGTCGATAATATGGAGTCGTATTATGACAAAATCGCCTTTGTCGACTGGAAACACCAACTCTCCAAAGCCCCGATGCTGAAGGCACAGCATCCGGAATATGAGACCTGGAGCGCCGGTATCCACGGTAAAAATGGTGTCACCTGTATCGATTGCCATATGCCCAAAGTGACCAATACCGAAGGGAAGATCTATACCGAGCATAATATCGGCAATCCTTTCGATCGTTTTGAGCAGACCTGTACCACCTGTCATACCCAGGATAAGAACACTCTGCAGCAGATTGTGGCCGGACGTAAGCAGCAGATTCAGGATCTGAAATTGCGCGTGGAGCGGCAACTGGTGCATACCCATTTTGAGGCGAAAGCGGCCTGGGATGCCGGTGCGACCGAGGAGGAGATGAAGCCGATTCTGCAGGATATCCGTCATGCGCAGTGGCGCTGGGATATGTCCATCGCCTCTCACGGGATTCATATGCACGCACCGGAATTCGCTCTGCGCTCACTGGGCACCGCCCTGGATAAAGCGGCAGATGCTCGCAGCAAACTGGCGCGCCTGTTGGCGAAAAAAGGTATCACCGATGAAATTGCCCTGCCGGATATCTCCACCAAAGAGAAAGCCCAGCAGGCTATTGGGCTGGATATGCCCAAATTAAAGCAGGAGAAAGCTGAGTTCTTGCGTGAGATCGTGCCCGCCTGGGAGAAACAGGCCACTAAAGCTGGGTTGTTATCTGCTGATGAATTGTTATCTGCCGATGACAGTCAGAAAAATAACCAATAGGGTGGCAACTTATGAAGGAGTTCATCAGAGCGGTAGCGGGAGTCGTCGGTCTCTGGCTGGCCTTTAGCGTCGTTGCCGAACAGGGGAAACCCCCGTCATCGCCGATTTTTCAACCGCCAGGGCAGCAGGTACAACTACAGCGCAGTGCGGATCAGGCTTGTGTTCGCTGTCATAAAGAGAGCGATGAGTTGATGTTGGGGAAACACAATCAGGAGGTGAATCCCAACACAAATATGCCGGTGACCTGCACCAATTGTCATGGTAAGCCCTCTGCGATTCACCGCGAGGGGGTGGCCGATGTGATGCGTTTCGGTCAGGAGCAGAAAGACTTTACCCCGGCGCAGCAGAACAGCGTCTGTCTGAGCTGCCATAAGCCGGAGGAGTTACGTACGGCCTTCTGGGCCCACGATGTGCATGTGATGAAACAGAGCTGTAGTAGCTGCCATCAGTTACATCCAAAGAGCGATCCCATGCAAGGGCTGGGAGAGGCGGGCAAAGTGAAGCTTTGCGTCGACTGTCATAGTCAGTTGTACAGTAATAGTCAGTTGCACAGTAATAGTCAGTTGCAAAGTAATAGCAAGTTGCACCCCAGCACAAAAGGGGTCGCGCCATGAATGCCACTCGTCGCCAACTGCTCGCCGGTGTGGGGGCGTTGATTCTGCTGGGGATTCCGGGTCGGCGTCTGCTGGCGGGCAGCATGCAGATCAAGGGCATTCGTTACGGTATGCTGCACGATGAATCTCTCTGTATTGGCTGTAATGCCTGTATGGATGCCTGTCGTACGGTGAATCAGGTGCCTGAAGGGGTCACGCGGCTGAACATTGTACGTACCGGGCCCTATGGCAACTATCCCGAGCAGCGTTATCGTTTCTATCGCGTCTCTTGCCAGCACTGCGACCGGGCACCCTGTATTAACGTTTGCCCTACCGGGGCCTCTTTTCGTGACAGCAATGGCATTGTGGATGTCAATCCGGATCTCTGTGTGGGCTGCCAGTACTGTATTGCCGCCTGTCCTTATCAGGTGCGTTTTATTCATCCGGTGCATAAGACAGCAGATAAGTGCGATTTTTGCCGTAAAACCAATCTGCAACAGGGCAAACTTCCCGCCTGCGTGCTGGCCTGCCCGGTGCAAGCCCTGACGTTTGGTAACCTCGATGATCCCGATAGCGAGCTGGTGGCTAAACTGGCTGTTAAACCCACTTATCGCGCTAAATTATCACTGGGCACACAACCTAAATTCTATCGTGTCCCCTCTCTGTTCGGGGAGATTGAACCATGAACGCTGTCACTCCCTTCCACTTCCCCGGCCTGGTCTGGGACTGGCCTATAGCCATTTACCTGTTTTTAATTGGTATTTCTGCCGGTATGGTGACCCTGGCGATTCTGCTTAAACCGCGCCTCGCGCCAGAAGAGGTGTGTGATAATGGCGTGTTTAAATGTACCGCTATCGTGGCCCCCCTCGCCATTATCCTGGGGCTGCTGATTTTGATTGTCCACCTGACCAGGCCCTGGACCTTCTGGAAGCTGATGTTTCACTATAACTTCAGCTCCGTGATGTCTCTGGGGGTGATGCTGTTTCAGGTCTATACCACAGCGCTGTTGCTGTGGCTGGCACTACTCTATACCCCTTTGCTCAACCGCTGGTTTGAGCGCCTGCTCCCCGCCCTGTGGCGCTATCCGGCGCGGTTACTGCTCTGGCTGAATGGCTATATTGCTGCGCTGGAAAAAGTGTTACTGCTGCTGTCGGTGCTGTTGGGGGTCTATACCGGTTTTCTGCTCTCGGCCCTGGAGACTTACCCGTTGCTCAATAATCCGGTATTGCCGGTACTGTTTCTGTTCTCCGGTTTATCATCGGCTGCCGCCGTGGCGCTGCTGGGGGCGATAGGTATTTTTAAAGAGTCGCCCCAGACCGCGGCTATTCATTTTATCCACCGCCTGGAGTGGCCCGTGCTGTTGATGGAAGTGTTGCTGCTGTGCGCACTGTTTATCGGTTTGGCTTTTGGTGGCGAAGCGAAGCAGGCCGCCCTGAACACGGCCCTGGCGGGGGGATTCTGGAGTTCCCTGTTCTGGTTCGGTATCTGTGGTGCCGGTATCCTGTTACCCACCGTGTTGCGCCTCTGGTGGGGAGAGGTAAAGAGTCAAAGGCCCATGGCTATTATCACCATGAGCACCTTAACGTTAACCGGCGTCCTGCTGCTGAGGTTCTTCATTTTATATGCGGGACAGATGACATCGGTTTGATGGGGGAGCCTTATTCACATCTTCTGGTGGATGGCACCGGTGATTTTGCAGCGGCAGTTTGACGGTATAACGAATGTGTTATAATATAAATTATAACGAATAAGCTATGAGGCAGGTATGTGGGAAGTCATTACTACAGAGCGCTTTGACGGCTGGTTTCTGAACCAGGATGAAGCACTCAGGGAATCGGTATATGAGGCTATGGGTGTACTGGAGAAATAAATTATGAGTACTTATAGAAAGTTATTGGCAAAAGAAACCCCTGAAATGCAGGCACGGGTTGAAGAACGTGTAGAGCAGGCGAGTATCAGGCTGGCCCTCAGTCAGTTGCGTGACGAACTGGATATGTCACAGACGGAACTTGCAGCAGCAATGGGCGTTCAGCAACCTGCAATCGCGCGGATTGAGAGTACCGATCATGATCCGCGACTCTCGACATTGAAACGCTATGTGGCAGCTTTAGGGGGAGAGTTAAGCATTGATGTAACCCTGCCAACAGGTAAACGTGTGGCATTCCATCTGTAATGTATTGGCTATGCATATACCCAACCAAGCTGACGAAAGCTTTTAAGTTAAATTACTCCCCCAACTGCTGCTGAGCCTGCTCAATACTGCGCAGAATAATTTCGCGGCGGCTGTCTTCAGCGGGCAGGAGTTTTAACATCAGGCTCCAGCTGTCGATGGCCTGGCGGAACTCACCGCGCTCAAAGGCGGTAAAGGCCAGCAGGCTTAGAACGCGGATATTACCAGGCTGTTGCAGCAGCAGTTCACGTAACAGGCTCTGTCCCTGCTGTTGACTTAAGGTATCGCTGGAGCGCAGCAGAACCTGAGCATACTCCAGTTTCACCTCCGGCTGTTGCGGCACCAGATGATAAGCGCGTTCAAACGATTGGGTGGCAGTGGCCACATCGCCGCGCCAGATGCCGATACGGCCCAGCAGCATCCAGTCCTGCCACTGGTCCGGGTGTTGCTGTAACCAGGTACGCAGGGCCAGACCAAGACGCGCCACTTCCTCTGCACTGAGTGGCTGTTGCTGCTCATGTTGCAGACGCTGCCGTAATTGCGGCAGTTGTTGGCTCACCTGTTGCCACTGGGTCACCTGACCCGGGCTGCCGGTATAAAAATAGAGACCCAGGGCGATAACGGGCAGTAACAGCACACCGGGCAGCAGCCACAGACGGGGCACAGGCCGGGCAGGGTTTAAGGACTCAGCCGGAATATCCTGCAACAGCGTATGCTGCAATTCACTGAGCAGCGCCTGTTGTTGGTCCGGACTCTCCGCCAGTGTCTCCTGTTGCAACTCCTGCAAACGTTGCTGATATAAATGGGTGTTCATGGTATTTCGGTCGCTGCTGGCATCCTCCCGGATACCACGCCATAAAGGGGACAGCAACAGCGCGATGCCAGCGGCCAATAACAGAATCACCAACAGCCAGAAGATCAACATCAATTCTCCCTCCGCTGGGGGTCCAGTAATGACTGCAGGCGTTGCTGCTCCTCAGTCGACAGCGCCTCTTTCTGCGCCTGGGGTGCACGAAGCGTCAGGCGATAAATCACTGTTGCCGCCCCCAGTAGAAACAGCAGAGGCACCAGCCACAGCAGCAGCGTTACCGGTGTCAGGGGAGGATCGTAGGTGACAAAATTGCCATAACGGGCCACCATATAGTCGATCACTTGCTCCTTGCTATAACCCTGTTGCACCAGTTGATACACTTTCGTGCGCATATCGGTGGCGATAGCCGCATTGGAATCGGCAATATTGTTGTTCTGACACTTGGGGCAACGCAATTGCGTGGTTAACTGGCGATAGGTTTGTTCCTGCTGCTCCGAGCTGAAAGTGGTGCTGTCAATCACGGCTTGCACAGGTACGGTCACCAATAAGGTCGCCAGCAGAGCCCACAGGATCTGTCTCATGGCTGCTTCTCCTGATAGCGCTGATAGAGGGGGAACAGGCGCTGTTGCCAGACGGTCTCATTTAAATCCCCCACATGGCGATAGCGGATAATTCCTTCGCTATCGATCAGAAAGGTTTCCGGCGCCCCATAGACCCCCAACTCCATGCCCAGCATCCCGCTGCCATCATACAGAGAGAGGGCGAAAGGGTTGCCCTGGCTTTGTAGCCATTGCAGGGCCTTCTGGCGATCATCTTTATAATTTAAACCCACAATGCGCACACCGGAGGCGGCCAGGGTATTGAGATAACGGTGCTCTGCGAGACAGGTCGGGCACCAGGTGGCCCATACATTGAGCAGAAAGGGTTTGCCCTGTCCCAATAGCGTTTGTTGCGACACCTGTTTTTCAGGCTCCGCTAACAGGGGCAGTGTGAGGGTGGGCAATGGCTTTCCTGTCAGAGCGGACTCCAGCAAAGTCGGGTCCTCTCCGCCGGCATTGCGCATCAGTTGTATGGTAAACGCCAGCACCAGCAGCAGGAATAGCACTAGGGGGACAAATAACCAGTTACGCTTCACGCTCTCCTCCTTGCTTTTTGCTTCTTCTGCCCGTGCGATAACGGGGATCGCAGATCGCCAGCAGCCCGCCGAAAGCCATCAATAAGCCACCGTACCAGATCCAGCGTACAAAGGGTTTATAGTAGATGCGAATCGCCCAGGCGCCATCGTTTAACTCTTCGCCCAGAGCCGCATAGAGATCGCGCCACAGTCCACCGTCGATAGCTGCCTCTGTCATCACGGAGCGGGTCACCGGATAGTAGCGCTTTTCTGCCTGCAGGGTGGTTTGTAGTTTATCGCCGCGAAATACCTCAATCATGCCGGTAGCTCCGCTATAGTTACTGCCCTGCAACGGCTGCACACCCCGAAACAGAAAGCGGTAGTCGTGAATTTGCAGGCTGTCGCCACTTTGCATGCGCACATCTTTTTCCACGCTGTAATTTTGGCTGAAAGCGATACCCACCACTGTGACCGCCACCCCCAGATGGGCCAGCACCATGCCCCAGTGGCTGCGGGAGAGGCGAGTGAGTCGTTGCCACAGGCCACCACTGCTACGCCGCGTTATCTCATACAGACTCAGGAAGATGATCCAGAGCGCCATGATCAGGCCGAGCACCGTCATGGCCTGAATGCGATCCTGTAATCCCCATGGCAACAGAACCGATAACAGTAGGGTACAGAGCAGGGCCAGTAACAGCGGCTTCTTTAACGCAGAAAAGGTGTCCTGACGCCAGCGTAATAACGGACCGACGCCGAGCAGTAAAGCAAAGGGCACCATCAGCCAGGTAAACAGTGTATTGAAAAAAGGCTCGCCCACGGAAATGGTGCCCAGCCCTAACTCTTTATGCACCAGCGGCAGCAATGTCCCCAGCAACACCACCAGCATCGCCGTCATTAACAGGATATTGTTACCCAGCAGTGAGGTTTCCCTGGACAGCAACTGATAGTGGATTCGGGAGCGGACTTTACCCCCTTTCAGGGCATACAGCAGCAGGGAACCGCCGATCACCAGCAACAGATAGAACAGGATCAACAGACCGCGCGCCGGATCGGAGGCAAACGCATGGACGGAAACCAGCACGCCGGAGCGTACCAGAAAAGTGCCTAACAAGCAGAGGGAGAAAGCGCAAATAGCCAGCAACACTGTCCAGGCCTTGAAGGCTCCGCGTTTCTCGGTAACCGCCAGAGAGTGAACCAGCGCGGTGCCCACCAGCCAGGGCATCAGAGAGGCATTTTCCACCGGGTCCCAGAACCACCAGCCGCCCCAGCCTAACTCATAGTAGGCCCAGTAAGAGCCCAGGGCGATACCCAGGGTCAGAAACACCCAGGCGGCCAGAGTCCAGGGACGCGACCAGCGGGCCCAGGCCGTATCGAGGCGGCCACTAAGCAAAGAGGCAATGGCGAAGGCAAAGGCCACGGAGAAGCCCACATAGCCCATATAGAGCAAGGGCGGATGGAAGATTAAGCCCACATCCTGTAACAGCGGATTGAGATCTCGTCCATCCACCGGGAACATCGGTAGCGTGCGACTAAAGGGGTTAGAGGTGAGCAGGATAAACAGCAGAAAACCGCTATTCACCCAGCCCATCACTGCCAGAACTCGTGCCACTGCTTCCAGAGGCATCTGGCGACTGAGTAGCGCCACCGCCAGCATCCATCCCACCAGCAGCGTCACCCATAACAGCAGAGAACCTTCATGGGCGCCCCACACTGCCGCCAGGCGAAAATAGAGAGGAAGCTGGCTGTTGGAGTGATTGGCCACATAGGTGACGGTAAAATCATTGCTGGCAAAGGCGTAACAGGCATAAAAAGGCCAGCAGAGTGGCACCACTCAGGCCCCA
>JBOFSC010000564.1:0-3696 GCA_051651345.1 Enterobacteriaceae bacterium | reverse complement strand
GATTAAAGTCATCGGCGTAGGTGGCGGTGGTGGTAATGCAGTTGAGCACATGGTGCGCGAGTGCATTGAAGGCGTTGATTTCTATGCCGTCAATACCGATGCTCAGGCACTACGTAAGACGGCAGTCGGTCAGACGATTCAAATCGGCAACACGGTCACCAAAGGGCTCGGCGCTGGTGCCAACCCGGAAGTGGGCCGTACTTCGGCCGAAGAGGACCGTGAGGCCCTGCGCAATGTGCTGGAAGGGGCGGATATGGTCTTTATCGCTGCCGGTATGGGCGGTGGTACCGGAACCGGTGCGGCGCCTGTGGTGGCGGAAATCGCCAAAGACTTAGGTATCCTCACCGTGGCTGTGGTGACCAAACCTTTTAATTTTGAAGGTAAAAAGCGCATGGCGTTCGCTGAGCAGGGTATTGCTGAGCTGTCAAGACATGTCGACTCCCTGATCACCATCCCTAATGATAAGTTACTGAAAGTATTGGGTCGTGGTATCTCTCTGCTGGACGCCTTTGGTGCGGCCAATGATGTGCTGAAAGGGGCCGTTCAGGGGATCGCCGAGCTGATTACCCGTCCGGGCCTGATGAACGTCGACTTTGCTGACGTGCGTACGGTGATGTCAGAAATGGGTTATGCCATGATGGGCTCCGGTATTGCCAGCGGTGAAGACCGTGCGGAGGAAGCTGCAGAAATGGCGATTTCCAGCCCGTTACTGGAAGATATTGATCTCTCAGGTGCCCGTGGGGTGCTGGTCAATATTACCGCAGGCTTCGATTTACGTCTGGATGAGTTTGAAACCGTGGGTAATACCATCCGCGCCTTCGCCTCCGACAATGCCACCGTCGTTATCGGTACCTCTCTGGATCCGGAGATGCAGGAAGAGCTGCGTGTGACGGTGGTTGCCACTGGCATCGGCATGGATAAGCGCCCGGAAATGACCCTGGTGACTGGCAAGAAGAGCCCGTCTGTGATGGAGCAGCGTTATCAGCAACATGGCCTGTCCGCCCTGCCCCAGGAGCAGAAGGTTGTAGCGAAAGCCGTCAATGATCAGGTGGCAACGCAGGCGAAAGAACCAGATTATCTCGATATTCCGGCATTTTTACGCAAACAGGCGGATTAAAAAAGCAGTTATAATTTGTACCTATAGCACTTTATGTTAGACTGATTATCAACATAGAAGATGCTCTATGAGTCGTTATACATCACAATTGGAACGAAGGCGATGATTAAACAGCGGACATTAAAGAGAGTGATACAGACAACGGGTGTAGGATTGCACACCGGTCGTAAAGTCACGCTGACTATGCGTCCTGCCCCTGCCAATACCGGAATCATCTATCGTCGGACGGATTTGAATCCGCCGGTAGATTTTCCGTCGGACCCCAAATCAGTGCGCGATACCATGTTGTGCACTTGCCTCGTTAATGAGGCGGATATCCGTATCTCCACCGTTGAGCATCTCAATGCCGCGTTGGCGGGTCTGGGTATTGATAACCTTATGATTGAGGTGGATGCTCCGGAAGTCCCCATTATGGACGGTAGCGCGGCGCCTTTCGTTTATCTGTTGCTGGATGCGGGTATTGAAGAGCTGAAGGTCAACAAGAAGTTTCTGCGTATCAGGCAGCCGGTGACGGTGCAGGATGGCGATAAATGGGCCAGATTATTACCCTATAACGGTTTCAGCCTGGATTTTACCATTGATTTCAACCATCCGGCCATTGAGGGCAGCAGCCAGAACTATCGTATGGATTTTTCTGCTGAAGCCTTTGTCCGTCAGTTAAGCCGCGCCAGAACCTTTGGTTTTATGCGCGATATCGAATATCTGCAATCACAGGGCTTATGCCTGGGTGGCAGCTTCGATTGTGCCATTGTGGTGGATGATTACCGGGTACTGAATGAAGACGGTTTGCGCTTTGAAGATGAGTTTGTCCGTCATAAGATGCTGGATGCCATCGGCGACCTGTTTATGTGCGGCCATAATATCATCGGCGCTTTTGAAGCTTACAAATCCGGTCACGCCTTAAATAACAAGCTGTTACAGGCTGTTATGGCGCAACAGGAAGCCTGGGAATATGTCACCTTCGAAGATGAAGCTGATGTGCCTGTCGCTTTCCAGACCACACCTGTGGCGGGATTGATTTAACCGCTACGCTCCTTATCATCGGTATCACTGGCACTCTCTCCCGCCAGTGATGCCAGATGGTATAGCCTTTGCCGCAGTTGTGGCGATCCATGTTCGGCAACGGCGCGCAGGCGCTCGGCGCTGTCATGACTCAATTGACGTTTTGTCCTGTTCCCCTCCTGTTGTGAGCTTCCTGATGGGTCATTTTGCCGGTTTTCTATGCGATCAAGCATCAGTTGCGGATTAATTCTGATGTCGATAGAGGCCAATGATGGTAAAATCTCGCCGCGCAGCGCTGAAAGCAGCTCGCCCTGGGCATAACGTAGCCGCAGTTGTTGGCTGCCACTGGCCACTTCCAGAATCAGCACGCCATGGCGATAGTTAGCCACACGACACCCCTGACGTAAAGGGGCTGGCAACAGGGCGCGAACGGCACGGTTCAGTTTATTCAGGACTGACGCCTGTCGCTGAATCTGCTGCAGCTGCCGGGTATCACTGAACAGGGATTCCAGTGGCTGGGGGCGACTATTGCGCATAACAGTAACTCCAAAGGACAATTATACGGGCTGATGATCATTGTAAAGTATTGGCGACAGTTTGGCAGACGATATTTCTGGCCGCACTTGCTGCTGGGCATTATAGCAGCAGGTACTGGTGTGCCTGCCGCCAGCAATGCGACACTGCCTGTGCAGTTGCCGGTCGCCGTCTTCGGCCCCTTGCTATTTTACTCCCTGTCACGGGAAAGAGTCGCGCAGGTTCAGCGTGCGCAACAGAATAAACACCGCCACCTCCCCTGTGAGTCAAATTCTCTCTACGGTCAACCCGAACTGTGCGGTTGTCTGATCCCCAAAGCCGGACGTAAAACGGCTTTTCAAGTGTCACTCTGGCTTGCCAGTGTACGCGGCATTCGTGCTGGCCCTTCGTTGGCTTAATGTTTCCCCCTGCCAGGTACAGGCACATTTTTTAGCACGGGTGATAAGCCCGCCGCTTAGCCAGGCTATTGCATAGCCATTTAACACGAGAAAAGAATTTTATGTTGGGAAAAATATTAACCAAGATTGTTGGCAGCCGTAATGACCGTACTCTGCGCCGGATGCAGAAAACCGTGGACCAGATTAACAAGCTGGAGCCTGTAATGGAGGCATTGAGCGATCAGGAGCTGCATGCTAAAACCGATGAGTTTCGTGCTCGACTGGAGCAGGGGAGCAAACTGTCGGAGCTGTTGCCGGAGGCTTTTGCGGTGGTGCGTGAAGCCAGTAAGCGAGTTTTCCAGATGCGCCACTTCGATGTGCAGCTTCTCGGTGGTATGGTGCTGAATGACCGCTGTATCGCTGAGATGAGAACGGGGGAAGGTAAAACCCTGACGGCAACGCTGCCTGCTTACCTCAATGCGCTCTCCGGACGCGGAGTGCATGTGGTGACCGTCAACGACTATCTGGCACGACGCGATGCCGAAACCAACCGCCCGCTGTTTGAATTCCTCGGCATGACGGTGGGGATCAACCTGCCCGGAATGACCGCCATCGAGAAGCGGGAAGCCTATGCCGCCGATATCACTTATGGCACTAACAACGAAT
>JBOFSC010000563.1:0-4294 GCA_051651345.1 Enterobacteriaceae bacterium | reverse complement strand
GTGCTGTGGTTGTGTTGGTTGTTTTGGCGAATGATCATTTGATCATGATCACAGCACACTTTCCACTCTTTTTTCTAAAAATACGTCATTTTTTCTATCGTTATCAGTTGGTTGATCCTAAAGATCCTACGTATAATATTAAGTAAGGAGAGCGCTGACACCGAACAGGGAAAACCGGATAGCAGCGGACGGTATATGATGACGTTATTAATTACATATTGGGGTAATTAGGCCCATCGCCTCCTTCCGGTGGTACCCAACGTATATTTTGCATTGGGTCTTTAATGTCGCAGGTTTTACAATGGAGGCAGTTTTGCCCATTGATCTGTAAATAAGGCTTACCCATGGCATCCGTTAATAATTCATAGACCCCGGCAGGACAATAACGCTGCTCCGGGGAGTCAAAAGTCGTGTAATTAACCCTGATGGGAATTTCTTGATTTTTAAGCTGTAAATGGCAAGGCTGGTTTTCTTTATGTCGAGTGGCAGAAATAAATAACGAAGACGGCAGATCGAACGATAATTTACCGTCCGGTTTCGGATAGGGGATTTTTTGGCATTCCCGTGCAGGCAGCAATGTTTTATTGTCTGGCAGCGGGTTTCGTATCGTCTAGGGGGCTTTTCCTCTCCAGAGCATTTGGTCGATAGCCACTTTCACCATGCCGGATATCAGGCCTTTTTTCATCAGGGGTTTGACGTTTCTTGCCAGGTGTAATTCGCGATAGAGCCAGCTGTGCAGAAAATCATGTTGATAATCCTGCAGAGTGTCGCCCTGTCTTGTCTGCTGCAACGCATTAAAGCAGGCTTCTGCCGCCAGCATGGCAGATTTAATCGCAGTATGGCTGCCTTTGATGCGGGCACCATTTAAAAAGCCCGCGTCATCGCCAATCAGTGCTCCACCCGGAAAAGCCAGATCGGGTAAGGATTGCAGCCCGCCGCTGGTCAGGGTTCGCGCGCCATAGGCAATACGTTTGCCGCCGTTCAGATAGCGGGCAATGTCCGGGTGTGTTTTATAACGCTGAAATTCTTCGTAAGGTGATAACCAGGGATTTTTATAATCTAATTCAATCACCAGACCCACGGCGATCTGGAGATTGTCCATATGATAGAGAAAACCGCCGCCTGCAGTGACTCTGTCCAATGGCCAGCCTGTTGAATGCACTACCAGACCGGCCTGATGGTTTTCCGCTTTAATGGTCCAGAGCTCTTTGAGCCCGATAGCGTAATGCTGCGGGTCCTTATCTTTATCCAAAGCGAATTTTGCGATCAGCTCTTTTGCTAAATTGCCCCGCCAGCCTTCGGCGAAAAGAGTGTATTTGGCATAGAGCAGCATACCGGGCTGAAAATTAGGCCCTTCAGTGCCATCACGCAGACGTCCCATATCGCCCGTTATCACACCAGCGACGGCTCCGACATCGCTATAGATAATCTCAGCGCCGGCAAATCCAGGATAAATTTCAACGCCCAGTTGTTCCGCCTGCTGGCCCAGCCAACGGCAGCAATCGGCCAGGGAAATAATATAGTTTCCTTCGTTGTGTAAGCAGGCAGGCAGAAGGAAAGTCGGAATTTTCCAGCCCTTTTGTTGCGTTAACAGCAGAAACCGTTCATCGGTCACTGTGGTTGTCAGAGGGGCTCCCCGCAGTTGCCAGTCGGGGAGCAGCTCGGTCAGAGCCCTGGGATCCATGATAGCCCCGGACAGTATGTGAGCCCCTATTTCAGCGCCTTTTTCCAGCACACAAACGCTGAGTTCATTGCCTGAGGCACTTGCCAGTTGCTTAAGTCGAATCGCGGCAGAAAGACCGGCTGGCCCGCCACCAACAATAACGACGTCATAACTCATCGATTCTCGTTGCATTGATTCAGGCATCGCAGATAACACCTTAATGATTCGCTTGTTGCAATTGCGCAAGCTGGTGGGTTAGTTCTGGTACGGCTGCAAAGAGATCAGCGACAAGCCCATAATCGGCCAGTTGAAAAATAGGCGCATCGCTATCTTTATTAATCGCCACGATGACCCCGGAATCTTTCATTCCGGCAATATGTTGAATGGCACCCGAAATACCAATCGCAATATAGAGACGCGGCGCAACCACTTTACCTGTCTGACCGACCTGGCAATCGTTGGAGGTAAAACCCGCATCAACGGCTGCACGCGAAGCACCGATGGCAGCCGATAAGGTATCGGCCAGGGGGTCGAGGATCTGATGAAAGTTCTCTTTACTGCCCAGACCGCGTCCGCCAGAAACGATGACCCGCGCGGCAGTCAGTTCCGGGCGAACACAGGGCGTCAGATGGCGCTCCACCAGAACGGGGCTATCTTGGGTTGGCACGGTGTCAAGGGTTTTAATCTCAGCACTGCCACCTTCAGCGACGGCAGGGAATGCGGTGCTGCGTACGGTGATAACTTTTTTACTGTCCAGCGATTGTACTTTCGCCAGGGCATTACCTGCATAGATCGGACGGACAAAGGTATTGGTATCGATTATCTCGACAATATCCGAAATCTGGGCGACATCCAACAACGCGGCCACCCGCGGCATAATATTCTTGCCATAGTATGTCGCCGGAGCCAGCAGATGCTGATAGGAAGGGGCCAGTGAAACCAGCAGGCTGGCCAGGGGTTCAGCGATCTGATCGCGATAACCAGGATGATCAGCCAATAAAACATGGTTGATTCCCTGCAATCTGGCGCAAGAGACGGCGAGCTCTTGACAATTTTCCCCGGCGATTAACAGATCCACTTCCGTGGAAAGCCGTTGAGCAGCTGTGATGGTATTGAGTGTAACCGTTTTCAGTATGCTATTGTCATGCTCAGCCAGTATTAGAACAGCCATTCTTATCCCCTCAGATAATATGAGCTTCGTTATGAAGTCTGCTGACCAGCTCAGCGACATCCGCGACTATGACGCCCCCACTCCGCTTCGGGGGTTCAGTGACGTTTAACGTTTTTAATCTCGGTGTGATATCCACGGGCAGAGTGTCGAGCGCTATTTTTTGCAGAGGCTTTTGCTTTGATTTCATGATATTGGGCAGTGTGGCATAGCGGGGTTCGTTTAAACGCAGATCTGTGCTGATGACCGCAGGTAAACTCATCGTCAACGTTTCCTGGCCGCCATCAATTTCACGTACAACCGTGAGTTGCTGATCTTCAAGCCTGACTTGGGCGGCGAAGGTTGCCTGAGGCCAGTCGAGCAATGCGGCCAGCATCTGTGCTGTCTGGCAGGCATCGTCGTCAATAGCCTGTTTGCCTAAAATGGCCAAAGCGATCTCTTCCTGCCGACAAATCACACTGAGCAGTTTTGCCACCGCCAGCGGTTGTAATTCTGCATCTCCCTCCAGCAATATTGCCCTGTCCGCCCCCATTGCCATGGCTGAGCGCAGTATATCCTGACAGGCAGAGGTGCCGCAGGAGATGACAATGACTTCGGAGGCCAGCCCTTTTTCTTTAAGGCGAATGGCCTC
The DNA here is from genome assembly GCA_051651345.1 of Enterobacteriaceae bacterium. Lineage (GTDB taxonomy): Bacteria > Pseudomonadota > Gammaproteobacteria > Enterobacterales > JBOFSC01 > JBOFSC01. The sequence continues at coordinate 832 of JBOFSC010000563.1, read as the reverse complement.
TTCTACGGCGATTTCATCGAAAGGGTTCATCGACATTTTGACATTAAGGAGATCAATACCGGACTCATCCTCTTTCACCCGGATTTTGATGTTATAGTCGACAACTCTTTTTATGGGAACAAGTATTCTCATGATGGGTACCGGGTTTAGCTTTGTGTGCAGTGTTTAATCAATTCGCGTGCAATAACGATTTGCTGGATCTGACTGGTACCTTCATAGATGCGGAACAGACGCGCATCACGGAAGAAACGCTCGATACCATAATCAGCGATATAACCCGCACCCCCATGAATCTGGACGGCCCGATCAGTGACGCGAAAACACATTTCAGAGGCAAAAAGTTTGCAGCAAGCGGCTTCCATACTGGTATTTTCGTTATTATCACGTTTTCTGGCGCTTTCCAGGATCATAGAACTCGCGGCATAGATATCCGCCTGACTATCTGCCAGCATGGCCTGAACTAATTGAAAATCGCCGATAGGCTGCCCGAATTGTTGGCGTTCACGAGAGTAACGCAGTGAATCAGTCAGCATACGCTGAGCCAGACCCACGCAGAGAGAGGCGATATGCAGGCGGCCTCTGTCCAGTACTTTCATCGCTGTTTTAAACCCGACACCTTCCCGCCCGCCGATCAGCTGGCTGGCCGGAACCCGAACATTATCAAAAATTATGTCGCTGGTGTGGGCGCCACGTTGTCCCATTTTATGGTCGGGTTTGCCGACACTGATCCCCTTAGTATGGCGTTCAACAACAAAGGCCGAGATGCCCTTAGCCCCTTTGATGTCCGGATCGGTGCGTGCCATTACGGTAAAAATACCGGCTTCTGGTGCAT